>JAFGDX010000361.1 GCA_016931875.1 Prolixibacteraceae bacterium | reverse complement strand
GTTTTGGTTTCGGGGTTGTAAACCTGTGTATTTCCAAATTCAGGTATGTAATCCGAAACTTTGTCATCCAGTTGAAATTTTCCTTCATCGTATAAAATCATCAGGGCAGCAGCTGTAACGGGTTTGGTCATAGAGAAAGCTCTGAAAATAGTTTGGTCATTTATGGCTTGTTTGCTTGATAAATCAGCAAAACCATACTGTTCAGAAAGTACGGTTTCGCCGTTTTTCAGAACCATTACCGAAACACAGGCCAGTTGGCCGTCATCAACATATTTTTTTACCGCTGCAGTGGCCAGTTCGAGTGTATCTTTCGAAAGGCCGTTCACTACTTTTGTTTCCTGTTTTCCCGACGGGTTGCAACCACCCAGGAAAAAAACCACCGATGTAAATGTGAAAAGATAAAATAGTTTTTTCATAATTTGGATTTTATTTTGTTAAAAGTTAGTAACCGAAAGATTGAAAAATATTCCTAAAACAGATAATTCAGTCCAATGTACAATCCGGAATCACCGTCGCGTTCGTCGGCAGCCATTCCGTAATCAATGGCTACAATAAAATTCTGGTTCATTACCACACGCAGTCCGGCGCCGTATGACACATGCATACTTTCAGCACCTTCATTATAATACATACTTTCATAATCAATCCGGGGATCAGTTACCGGCGGAAAGTTTACATCAATCTTTTTTGTAACCTGGCCAAAGTCCATAAAACCGTTGAGTCCGAGGTAGAAGTTATTATTGATAAACTGAAAGCGTGCAAATTTCCAGCGGGCTTCCAGATTTCCATAGAAAAATCCATCGCCAACAATGCGGTTGCGACGAACTCCACGTAGTGATTTTGCCCCGCCCAGTCCTTCCGAAGCAGCCCCTTTCAGAACGGAGGTAATTACCTGTGTCTGGTAATAAAACGGCACGTCGCCTGCAACCGTGGTTTGATAAGCCAAACGATAAACCAGCGATAAATTGTTCGGAATTAAAGTAAAATACTGGCGGTGTGTTAAGCTTAATTTGGCAAACGAACTTTCGCCGCCAAGAAATTCGGGAGCCGCCACAATCACAGCTTCGGTCCAGATTCCCTTCATTGGGTTCGGACGGTTATCGCGCGTATCGTAAACCAATCCGGCTTTCAACTCGGGTACAAAACCGCCGTTAGCCTCTTCTTCCGGAATAATTCCCCAGTCCTGGTATTTTTCAAACAACCCGTCCACATCAGGCAAAACATCGTCGCCTTTTTTCCCTTTGTTGAGTTTTTCCAGATTGACAGAGCCAACTTTAAAATTCAGTAAATTAATTCCGGCAGCCCACCTCCAATTTTCGCCCACAAATTTTCCCTCTAAATCCACCTTAAAACGAAACATTTTCCGGTCGTATTTATAAAACATCCGTGTTTTGTATGCGTCGCTTTCATCGTCGAACCAATCGGAGTTCACCACTGCTTCGTAACCGTTAAAACCATAAAAATCGTAGGCCTGGTCGGACAAAAAGCTGATATCAACCGACGTTTGCAGACCTTTGAACAGCTCATCCGAATCGTAATAAAACCGGTTAATTCCGCTTCCCTTGGTAAATCGCGATACTTCGAAATACAAGGAGTGATTGTAATTGGGATAGCGGCTTCCGTCGCCATAATCATACAAATTTACCAGTGCGCCGTATTGAAACCCAAGGTCGGTATCAAAAGTAATGGTTGGCAGGGCGCCAAAATTCCACCCACTTTTTGTAACTTCTTCCTGTGCAAATGCAGTACAAAAAAACATGACGGAAAAGGACAGCAAAAAATATTTTTTCATATGGATTGGTTTAATAAAATTTCAGAAAATTGCCGGTGAGAATCAACAGAAATATAAAAATGTTCTGGTAAAGCATTTTTTTAGTTTTAGTAAACTAATATAGAAAAAATTATCATGTGGAATAATAAACTGGTAAAATCAATTGAATTTGATTTTTATTCTTTTTATTTTTAAAACTTTTTAATTTCGTTGCATGAACTTTTGAAATAAATTTAAAACTTAAACCATATAAAATAATGAAAACTAACAGAAGAAAGTTTTTTCAAATTGCAGGAGTTGCAGGGGCCGGGATGCTTTCCGGCGGATTGTCGTCCTGTTCACAAACCGTATCTTCGCAGCAACCTGAATCACAACTGGCTGGAATAAAAGAAGCAGCCTCGGCATCGCATCCGCAAGTGTTTAACATGAGTGGTTATGCGGCACCCAAACTCGATAAAGTAAGAATCGGGTTTATTGGTTTGGGAAATCGCGGCCCGGGTGCAGTAGAACGGATATCGAATATAGACGGTGTTGAAATTGCTGGATTGTGCGACAAGGATATCAACATGGTGGCCAAAGGCCAAAAAATACTTGAGAAACACGGTTTGCCAAAAGCAAAGGAATACGGCGGCAGCGAAGATGCCTGGAAAGAAATGTGTGAAAGCCCCGATATTGACCTGATTTACATCTGTACGCCATGGCATTTGCACACACCGATGGCGGTTTATGCGATGGAAAACGACAAACATGCTGCTACAGAAGTTCCGGCGGCGGTAACAGTAGAAGAAGCCTGGCAACTGGTTGAAACATCGGAACGAACCAAAAAGCATTGCATGATGCTTGAAAACTGTTGTTACGATTTCTTTGAATTGCTCACTCTGAACATGGCCCGCCAGGGATTTTTTGGCGAAATAGTTCATGTTGAAGGAGCTTATATTCACACACTGATTGACAGTAATTTTAGCAAAGACGGTTATTCAGACATGTGGCGGCTGAGAGAAAACCAGGGCAGAAACGGAAACCTGTATCCAACCCACGGACTGGGGCCGGTGTGTCAGATTCTGAATGTAAACCGCGGCGACAAAATGGATTACCTGACTTCGATGTCAAGTTTCGATTTTCAAATGGCAAAACGAGCCGAAGAACTGGCTGCGGACGACGATTTTTGGAATGAATTCAAAACCAGTAACTACCGTGGAAACATGAATACCACCATGGTTTGCACCAACAAAGGGAAAACCATAATGATTCAGCATGATGTGACAAGTCCGCGTGTGTATTCACGAATTCACCTGGTGAGCGGCACCGAAGGGATGGCCCGCAAATATCCGCTTCCGGGTAAAATTGCCAAAGGCCACAGTTGGTTTGGTGAGGATGAAATGAAAGTTCTGGAAGAAAAATATACACCCGAAATTGTAAAACTGGTTGGCGACATGGCCAAAAAAGTTGGAGGCCACGGAGGAATGGATTTTATGATGGACTGGCGCCTTATCGATTGTCTGCGTAACGGAATTCCGCTTGACCAGGATGTTTACGATGCTGCACTCTGGAGTGTTATTACACCTCTGAGCGAATGGTCGGTGGCTAATAAATCAAACTCGATTGAGGTTCCTGATTTTACCAACGGGGCATGGAAAAACAACACCCCGGTTGACATCACTTTATCGCAAGGAGGAACAACCGGAGTAAGAGTTACTGCCGAAGCAGAAAGCCAGCTAAATGTTTGATAAACAATATATGGAGCAGTAAAAAGGGACAACCGTCAATGGTCGTCCCTTTTTCGTGATTCAACGAAACACGTATCTATTTATGAAAAAAAACTCTTTTAATAAAAGACAATTCTAAATTCAACTACCCCTATTCGGCACACAAAAAATGAAACCATATTTTTTACTTTTCACCAACCAGTACTCCCGAAATATTCCAGTGACTAAAACTTCCGCCTTCCCGTTCACCAATCGGAATCGCAATTTTCATCACATGCCTGCCGGGGTTCAGATTTTTTAGCGGAATAAAAACCGGGTTGGTTGCTTCTCCGGGGCACCATCCCGAGCGGCTGTAATCGCTGGATGTAACACCATTCCAAAAATTACCGGAAGCCGGATTGTATTTACGGAATGAACCACAGTTGCAGTTCCAGGGTGTGTAACTGTCAACCCATTTGTCGTCAATAAAAATTTCATTCAGCTTTTGGTTGAATTCATCGCCGCCGCCCCAGCCGCCGTGGCCGGTTGAAATGTAGCGTAAAGTAAGGTTTTCAACTCCTTCGGGCACTTCAAAAGCAATTTCCAAAGAATCATTTTCAAACAAGGTTCCGTATTCCTGACCTGCCATTTCCATAATGTTGAGGGTGTTGAAAAGCGGATAAATCCAGGCCTCCTTTTCGTTTTCCTGCTCACGAACCACGCGGTCGCCGGGATAATATTTTATTTCCAGACTTACTTTGTGCCCGCCCTTGTCGTAATTTCCAATAAACACACCTATCCAGACTTCACCTTTCAGTAGCGGTAACAATTCAGTAATATCTTGTTTGTAATACGCTTTTTCTTCCCATTCCTGGCCGTAAACCTGCACCTGTTCGTTAAAATGATTTACTCCGAACGGCGTGAAAAAGCGCACCAGTTCAACGGCAGGTGCAAAATCAGGAGTAGCCACAGTACCGTGATAACTTTTGCCGTTGGCCGCCTGAAATGCAGGAACGGTTTCCACACCGTTTTCCAGCGCGTCGAAAAATGATTTTTCCTTGTTTTCCGGAATCATAAAAACGGTTCCCGTCCGGTCGTAAGCATCGCCGTTGGAATACTGTTCCAGTTCAGCAAAAACAAGGTGATCTGAAGCAACTTCCGGCAGTTTTACTTTTTTGGCAATGATGGTTCCGCCCGCATATTTATAAGTTTTATTCAGTTGAATACCATCGGGGTTTTCAATGGGATTTCCCCAACTGATTTGTTCGTTGTTAAAAACTTCAACTGTTGTGATAAAACTACTTGTGAGCAAATGACGGTAAAGCGGGGCATCCGCCTTTTCACCCAGGTTTTCAGGAAATACAGGTTCTGCATCTTTTTTCTTAATTTCTTCAATGCTGGTAGCCACCAATCCATAATTTCCATTTCTAACAACTTTCAAAACAAGGCCGTCAACAATACCGTGGCTCATCAGCGGCGTACCATTTACATTCAGTTCTGTGGTGTACCAGATTTCGATGGAATTGGACCGCAGCGAACCTTTTACCTTTTTGCAGGTGTAGCCAAGTATTTCTTCGGTTTCGCCGGTTTCTTCCAGCTTCGGGTATTCAGAAAAAGGAGTTTCTGTATATATCCGCCGCCCGTTAAAAAGATCGGCCACCTGGTAAGTGAATTTCTCACTGAATTCAATGTAACTAACTTCTTGCGGAGTTTGCGGGATTAATTCCACCCCCGGGTTTTCAGAAAAAGCTTTGGCTTGCGCAATTCCTGCAATTACAATGGTTTGACCTCCGCGCGAACTGGGTTCACCATTTATTACAGTTTGGTAAATAATCTTTGTTTTTCCGGAATCTGATTTGGCAGATGCTGAAAAACCTGCAACTATCACACTTAAAATCAATACGATAAAACTGTTTTTCCGTAACATTCTTTTTTGTTTTGTATTTAAAAAATTTCTAACCGATTATTCCGTTATTTTTTTGATTTTGTTTCAATAACAATCACACCGTCCATGCCTCTTGCCCCGTAGCGGGCTGAAGCAGAAGCGCCTTTCAGCACATTTACGGATTTTACTTCTGAGGTTGGCATATTCTTCAGAAAATTAAAATCAACAATGGTTTCGTCCACTATCAGCAGCGCCTCGTTTCCCTGGTAAGTGCTTGTTCCCCTGATTGAAATTGAGGTTGGAGAAACCTGTACCCCGCTCACTCTTCCTTTAATGATGTCGACAACCGAGCTGTATCCGCTAAAATCTTCGCCTGATTCCAGTTGCTCGATGGCGTGGGTCAGCCGGTTTTTATTGATGTGCCCATAACCCGTTGCTATTTCAATATTTTTATCCGATTGTCCTAATTTTAAATTAATGTTCACAGAATCAGTGACATCCCTGTTTTTCAGATTTATTTTTTGTTGTGTAAAACCATTGGCTTCAAAAACAAGCTTATCATCAGCAGGACAAATAATAACATAATAGCCGGAAGAATCGGATTCTGCAATAATACCTGATTTTTTTGCGGTGATGGTCACTCTGTTTAATCCGTATTTATCAAATGTTGTAACACGGCCGTTTATAGTAACGTTTTGTGCAAAAGCCTGAATATTCAAAACCAACAGACAAGCAACAGCAAAAAGTAAAACAAAATTTTTCATTTTATGGTTTATAGTTTTTTAGGATAAAGGTAGGTTCTTAAAAGACAAGAGCCACCCGGTTTACAGGCAGCTCTTGTTTCTCTGTTTGACCAATATTTGTTTATGAAGATTGTTTCCTCAAATTGTTATTTTGGCCCGGCACCGTATTGTGGATTCTGTTTATCGAACCATAATCTTTCGGTATTCAAAATAACCGGGTCAGAAGTTCCGGTTGTGAAACCCTGTTCCTGAACAGCCTGCACCTCGTTTGCGTAGTTTTTGCTGTCTTCAGTTGGAGTTCCCACAGTAAACCTTCTGGGTAATGTCAGTTCATTTCCAGAGGCAAGCAGCGGGTCCCATGCCAGGTATTCGCTGTTCTTTTTTGGAATACCTGAACGACGCACTACTGACCAAACGTCGCCGGGTGTATTGGCGAAGTTAATGTACTGCTGAATGTAAACTTTTTCCAATCCGTCGGTACTCAGGTCGAAAGCCGGTTGTGTAAGCAGTGCTTCAATTTCACCCGCTTTTAATTGGGTTGAAGCAGCGGCTGCTTCGGCGGGGTCAAGGTAAACCGGATCGCTTTCGTAGTAGGGCATCTGGTTGTTTTCAGCCAGCGCATCGGCACGGCGGATTGACAATTCAACACCACGATTGAAATATTCCTGAGCCGACTTGGGCAGGTTGGCGCCCAGTAGTTTAAATTCGGCCAGATACAGATTGGTTTCAGCCGAACTACCCAGAATTACTTTCAACGGAGGATCGTTGTCTTTCAGCTGAATTACACGTCCGCCGGGTTTGGTTGGGTATGTGTAATCGTACGTTGTGCGAACCAGTTTCTCAGAAAAAAGTGAGGTTGCCGAATAGGTTTTTTCCACATCGTTCAGAGAAATCCGATACAAGGTACCCTGGTCGAAATAAATGTCGTTTTCACCGGCAAGGGTAGCGTCGGGAGCCAGCGGTACGCCGTGGTACCTTACCCATGGTTCGCCCGGGCCTTTCCATCCTGCAAAATTACCTTCGCCATCAAATTCCACGTATTCTTCCACATACGGAGGCAGAGCTTTTCCTGCATCAATAAATGCCTGAACAACTTCGGCATTAAAGTGGTTTTTTTCGAAAATGAAGCGTAAACGCGGGTCCTGGTTTTCAACCAAAAAGTCAACAATATTCCGGCCTGCGTAACCAATCCACATTCCGTTTCCGGTGCCGTAATATTTTACACCGCGGTTGTAAACAAAATCGTCATCCAGGTTATCCATATAACCGGCGGGAGAATTGGCCACTTCCTGCGCAATCTGCATGGCTTTGGCGTTGTCAATATTCACCAGGCGGGCAGCAATTTTTAATTTTAACAGGTTACAGAATTTGGCCCATTTAGTGTAATCACCACCGTAAATTACATCCTGGCTTCCCAAAACAACCTGGTTTTCAGCGGTTGTTAGGGTTGTAATCGCATTGTTCAGTTCGGTTAACCAGGTATCAAAAAGAGCTTCCTGGTTGTCGTACTTTGGAGTAATCAGCGGCGGAGTGGTGTAAGGAGCCAGACCCGCTTCGGTGTAAACCATGGAACCTGTAAAGTCGGTTACCGTAATTGCCGGCTGAATTTGAATGGCATAGGTAATGGCTTTTAACGACTGATAAATGGCCTTGTCTTCTTCACTCATTGCATCAATCCGTTGACGAACATCCATGGTTTGCGGAATCAAACCTGAATAGATATTTTGAGAGCCGTATGGTCCCATTTCAGCCATGCCCGGGCCGTTTCCACCCTGAACAGTGGTAATTTGCGACCATGGATAGATGTACTGAAAGTTGGAATAAAACCAGTTGGTATAATCGTTACC
>JAFGDX010000360.1 GCA_016931875.1 Prolixibacteraceae bacterium | reverse complement strand
GTAAAAGATGCTGTAAAGTATGTGGCTGGTGTTTTCGAAATTGAAATGAATTCGGTAACCGACAACCCAACTGTTTTCCCTGATGAGGATCAGATCGTTTCCGGTGGAAATTTTCACGGCGAACCGCTGGCTTTGGCACTCGATTTTCTGGCAATGGCCTTAACCGAACTGGGAAGTATTTCGGAGAGAAGAACCTACCGGCTGATTGCAGGAGAACGCGGACTTCCCGAATTTTTGGTGGCCAAACCCGGGCTCAATTCCGGTTTTATGATTCCACAATATGCGGCTGCTTCCATTGTAAGCCAGAATAAACAATATTCCACTCCCGCTTCGGTCGATTCCATCCCATCATCGAACGAACAGGAAGACCACGTAAGTATGGGAGGAAACGCGGCAACCAAAGCCTTAAAAGTTGTTTTGAATACCGAAAAAATTCTGGCCATCGAGTTGTACAATGCCGCACAGGCCATGGATTTTAGAAAACCAGTTAAAAGCTCACCGTTTCTCGAAAATCTTAAAAATAAGTATCGTGAAAAGGTGCCGTTTGTAAACCACGATGTGCTGATGTATGAAGGGATTAACAAAACAGTTGAGTTTCTGAATACAACGGAAATAAAAAAGCCGGAAGTTTTTTAACCTCCGGCTCTTTATGTCGATTTTGAAAAATTTTGGCAGAATGATAAAATCCTGAAGAACAGCTTAAATTGATTCGGTTTCTACAACTTTTGAAAGGATTTCGGAATAGGGCAGCAACAGGTATTTTTTCCCGTCGAAGTCGATTTCCATCCCCGAGTATTTTTTGTAGAGAACCTCGTCACCAGGTGCTATTTCTGCATTTTCGATGTTGCTTACGGCAACAACTTTAGCAACTTCCTGCTTTTCTTTTGCAGAATCGGGAATAATAATTCCTGAAGCGGTTTTTTGTTCTGAATTGTCTTCCACGAGTTCCAACAGAACATTTTGGTTAATAGGCTGTAATTCTTTCATTTTTACCATTCTTTAAAATTAATAGTTAATAAACTAATTTGAAGTTAACAAAATCTTATCAATATTATCTTTGAACATTTGTTTTGTATCTTCTTTTGAACGGGCAATTCCTGAGGTCATTACCGGTTTTCCGTCTTTAGGAATGTATAAAAATGCAGGTATCCCGCTGATTCCAAAAACTGAAGCCAGTTCACGCTCTACCTCGGTGTCAATTTTGTAAACCGTAATTTTTCCGGCATATTCTTTTGAAATTTCTTCCAAAATGGGCGATGCGATTTTACACGGGCCACACCAGTCGGCATAAAAGTCAATCAACGCGGGTTTGTCGCCTTTAAATTTCCATTCCTGCGGTGAGTTTTGGTAATCCCACACTTCAGTTAAAAATTTTTCTTTGGTAAGTTTTACTGAGCCACCTTCCCCGGCGGTGTTTTGTGTTACTGATTCAGCCGGAGCTGATTGATTTTCGTTGCTTTTGTTTTTTGCCTGACTTTGTGTACAGCTTTGCAACGAGATAACCGCCACTGCCAGTATAAATACTAATTTTTTCATTTTCGATATGATTTTTAATTTATTCCCAATAACATATTAATTCTGTTTCTGTCGAATCCTACAATAATTTCCCCATTAATATCGGTTTGCGGAACACCTTGCTGGCCACTTCTTTTCACCATTTCTTCCGCAGCTTTCTGATCTCTCGATACATCCACTTCGCGGTATCTGATGCCATGCTCCTGCAAATGCCGTTTAATGGTATTGCACCAGGTACAGGTTGGAGTAGTGTAAACCGTTACGTTTTTTTGCGGTTTCCCTTCGCTGCCGGGCCGGGTTACAAACGCAACTTTTTCAAAAATAGCATTCAACTGGTCCGGTTGATGGCAGCCTTTTACAACATTTTTTAATACCCCTTTTTCAAAATTCAGCAGCGATGGAACACTACTTATTTTGTATTCCGGGTGAATGTCGCGAACCACATTTACATCTGCATAACAAAGAACAATTTTATCTGCTTTTGAAACCGCTTTTTTGTAATTTTCAAAAGCACAGTCGCTCTGCGGCGAGCCTTTCTTATATAACAACAGCCAAACGTTTTCGTTTGATTGCAATACTTCTTTTAAGCTGTTTAAAGATTCAATGTTTTTCATTTTTCAAATATATGTAAATATTTATATATGTGAAAAAATCACTATCAATTGTTATGCCAATGTAAAAAAGAAATTCATTTTGGCAGATGAAGATAAAAAAAATGTCAGATTTTTTTTTCTCACGCAACCTTCTCCCGGCATTTTTAATCTTAACCACGTGAAACAATTAAAAATTTATTGAACTATGAAGAGAAATGTATTTGCAATGCTAATTGCATCTGTAATTTTGGTAACAGGATGTATTGACGACGATGACCATTATTCGTTGTCGGACATGTGGGTTGGATTTGGAATTTTTCAGGAAACAGATTCCAATGCCGGTGGTTACAGAATAATTATGGACAATGATGACATTTTGGTACCGGTAACTACCAATTTTAATGTTTTTCATTATGTGGAAGACGGCGACCGGGTTTTGGTAAATTACACCATTCTGGATGATAATAATAATACCGGCGACGATGTTACGGAATATTTTATAAAACTAAATTCCGTAAAGAAAATTCTGATGAAGGGAATTCTGGATATTACGGAGGAAAACAGAGACAGTATTGGAAACGACCCGTTAACTGTAACCGATGTTTGGTTAACCGACAGTTTGCTGAATTTTGAGATAAAATACTGGGGAAGCAGCAAAATTCATTTTATAAATCTGGTGAAACAACCCGGTGAACTTACTGCCGACGATCAGCCCATTGAGCTTGAATTGCGGCACAACGACAATGGGGATATTGCAAGTATTCCTTACAAGGCATTTGTTTCCTTCCAACTCGGAGAGCTTAAAATTGCCGGGCTTGACTCGGTGCAATTCCGGGTAACCGGAATGGACTACGATGATGAAGAATTTGACTACGATGGAGTTTTTAACTACGGCGAAAACAATAATTAGTTCTATGAGGTTTTCCCATCGGAAAGGTGTCTGAAAGGGCACCTTTTTTTGTTTTCATAAAAATCATTTCAAGTAACCGTACAATTTGTTTAATTTGAAAGAAAATTAATCGTTTCAAATTATAAAAATGAAGAAGATAGCG
The DNA here is from genome assembly GCA_016931875.1 of Prolixibacteraceae bacterium. Lineage (GTDB taxonomy): Bacteria > Bacteroidota > Bacteroidia > Bacteroidales > Prolixibacteraceae > Draconibacterium. The sequence goes on along the minus strand of JAFGDX010000360.1, from coordinate 1,241 downwards.
TTGATATTGCTCGCAGCAGTTGTATGGAGCTGCACACCAAAGCAAAAAACAGAGTTTTCATCCAATTATGTGCCAGACACTCCGCAGTTGTCATCCGACATTATGACACCCGAACTGCTCTGGTCGTTTGGCCGGGTTGGAGGCGCACAGGTCTCACCCGACGGAAAAACAGTTTTGTACACGGTTACCTATTATAATCTTGAAGAAAACAAATCGTACCGCGATATTTACACCGTTCCGGTTTCAGGAGGGGAAGCAAAAAATGTCACAAACTCCGGAATAAATGAATCGTCGGCAGTTTGGCGGCCCGACGGAGAAAAAATCGGGTATCTTTCCTCCGCCTCGGGAAGCGTTCAGCTATGGGAAGTAAATCCGGACGGTTCGGCGGCGGAACAGGTTACTGACGTTGAAGGCGGCATTTCAGGCTTTGGTTATTCTCCCGACCAATCCAAAATATTTTTTGTGAAAAGTGTAAAACTGGATAAAAACATTAACGAGCTTTTTCCTGATCTTCCCAAGGCAGACGCGCGCCTCGAAACCGATCTTATGTACCGCCACTGGGATGCCTGGCACGATTACACCTACAACCATATTTTTATTGCTGATTATCCGGGTAAAATTACCGGAGGGAAAGACATTATGGAAGGCGAAAAATTTGATTCGCCAACAAAACCATTTGGAGGTACAGAACAAATTTACTGGAGTACCAACAGTAAAACCATTGCCTACACTTCCAAAAAAAAGACAGGAAAAGCGTATTCCCTGTCAACCAATACCGATATTTATTTCTATGATACCGAAACCGGAAAAACAACCAATTTTACTTCCGGTATGATGGGTTACGATCAAAACCCTGTGTTTTCGCCCGACGGAAGATACATTGCCTGGGAAAGTATGGCACGCGACGGTTACGAATCGGATAAATCGCGCCTGTTTGTGGCCGATTTGGAAACCGGTGAAAAAAGCGACTATTCAGAAAATTTTGATCAGAATTCAAATGGTTTAACGTGGAGTGCTGACAGTAAATCCATCTATTTTATAAGCGACATTCACGCAACCGACGAAATTCACCGGCTCGATTTAGCCGACGGTTCAATTGTCCGCGTAACCGATGGCGTTCATAATTATCAGATGGTTTTGCCGGCAGAGGAAAAATTAGTGGCACAAAAGGTTTCCATGTCGCAACCCGCAGAATTGTATGCAGTTGACCCGCTTACGGGGAAAGATGAAGCGCTCACATC
>JAFGDX010000038.1 GCA_016931875.1 Prolixibacteraceae bacterium | reverse complement strand
GGCAAAACGGTCGAGGAAATCTTTTTCAACCGCCCAGTTTTCCATAATCTGCGAGGGCAGTTCCACAAAATCGCGGTAAACGCTGGTTCCCGATAATCCTGAATAGGTTGAATTGGCCAGCATTCCGTGCAGCGCATGGCCAAATTCGTGCATCAGGGTCTCCACTTCCCTGAAAGTAAGCAGGGCCGGTTTGGTTTCGGTGGGGCGGGTAAAATTCATCACAATCACCACGTGTGGCCTCGAGTCCTTACCGTTTTCCTTCCACTGGCCTTTAAAATCGTTCATCCAGGCGCCACCCTGTTTCCCCGGGCGCGGGTGAAAATCGGTATACAACACCGAGAGGAATTTCCCGTCGGCATCAAACACTTCATACGGAACTACCTCTTTATGGTACACCGGAATATTTTTGTTGGGTTTGAAGGTGATTCCGTACAATTCGGTGGCCAGGCCAAAAACACCGTCAACCACGCGGTTCAGTTCAAAATAGGGTTTGAGCATTTCGTCGTTCAAATCGAACTTTTTTACCTTTAGTTTTTCACTGTAGTAACTCCAGTCCCAGGGCATAATTTCGCCATCGAAACCCAACTCTTTGGCGTATTCTTCAATTTCGGCCTTTTCTTTTTGGGCCACATCGAATGAGGCGGCATACAAATCGTCCAGCAGTTGGTAAACACCGGCGGGGTTCATGGCCATACGTTGTTCGAGCACATAATCGGCATAATTTTTATACCCCAGGAGCTGTGCCATTTCCAAACGCAGGCGAACAATATTTTTTACATTTTCCTGGTTGTCCTGTTCATTTCCCTGAAACGATTTCGACATGTAGGCCATGTACATTTTCCGGCGCAGGTCGCGGTTGTCGGCATAGGTCATAAACGGAATGTAACTGGGCTGCGTGATGTCAAAAATCCAGCCCTCCTTCTCTTTTTCTTTGGCTTTTCCGGCAGCGGCTTCCATGGCGCTTTCGGGCAGGCCGGCCAGTTGTGCCTCGTCGGTAATGTGCAATTCAAAACGGTTGGTTTCTTTTAGCACATTCTGGTCGAATTTAAGCGAAAGAACCGACAGTTCGGTACTGATTTTACGAAACTGTTCTTTTTGTTCGTCGGAAAGATTGGCCCCGCTGCGGACAAAGTTTTTGAAGGTATTCTCAAGCAGGGTTTGTTGCTCGGCAGTTAAATCCAGGGTGTTCTTTTGCTCGTACACCGCCTTTACCCGGGCAAAAAGTGCAGGGTTCAGGGTAATGTCATTCTGAAATTTGGTGAGCATGGGTGACACTTCCTGCGCAATTGTTTGCAGCTCTTCGTTGGTTTCGGCGCTTAAAAGGTTAAAAAACACACCGGCCGTGCGGCCCAGCAAACGCCCGGCATTATCAAGCGCGGCTATGGTATTTTCAAAGGTGGGGGTATCCTTGTTTTCCAGAATTGCCTGTATTTCTGTTTCTCCGGCCTTTATCGATTCCTGAAAGGCAGGGATAAAATGTTCGTTTTTTATTTTCTCAAAAGGAGCGGTTTCGTACGGGGTGTTAAATGCTCCCAGCAGCGGATTGCTCTGTGCCTTCACGTTTTCCTGATTCATTATAATAACTGTTAATGCAATAAGAATTTGAATTTTTTTCATGTACATTTTCTGTAGATAATTAAACATGCTGAATGTGTAATCAGAATGTTTCATTCATTACAAAAATGGGTTGTAATTGTTCATAACCGGGCCAACCGGATATTTACTTTTTTTTCTTCTTTTGAACCGACCATCCGAACTTCCCGATTTTTTTACCCAGCCCAAAGTAGTGGCCGTGGCTGTACACCAGCGGGTTTGCTTTGGCGAAACTAAAGGCGTTTTTTTCGTTGAGGAACTCGTCGTCAACCGAAACGCCAACCACCTCGGCAATAAACATATGATGGGTTCCCAGCTCGATTATGTTTTTTACCCTGCACTCAATGTTTACCGGCGATTCTTCAATAACGGGCGCTTTTACCACTTTTGCCGGGGCAGGGGTGAGCTTCATTTCCTTCCACTTGTTGTATTTTCTTCCCGAGCGGCACCCGCACCAGTCGGTGGCTTTTGCCAGTTTTTCAGTAGTGAGGTTGATTACAAACTCGCCGGTGCGTTTTATAATTTCGTAGGAATGCCTGCCGGGCCGCACCGAAATGCTGCACATGGGCGGGTCGCTGTTAATGGTGCCGGTCCAGGCAATGGTAATTATATTGTATTCTTCTTCGGTTTCGCCGCAACTTACCATCACCGCCGGCAGCGGGTAAAGAATGGTTCCGGGTTTCCAGTAGGTTTTTGCCATTGTTTTTGCTTTTTTGTGAGGCACAAAAGTAACAAAAACAGCTCTTCGGCAAAAATAATGCTCCTTACGCAACCCCGCCGGGTTTTATTCCATCTTGCAGAAACAAATTCAAATTATAACTCAACAGGAGTTGCATCAAATACAAATAAATTAACCATAGAATGACATGAAATTGAATACACGTTATCTGTTTATACTTTTGGTTCCGGTGTTGTTTGTTTTTTGCTCGGAACAGGAAGACGAATTTGGCAAACACGGTCCGGTTGTCATTGAGTTTGGTACCGGTTGCGGTTGGTGTGCCGGCGAGGAGAGGATCACCGTTTCGTCGGTGAAGGCCGAATACTACCGCAATATTCCCTGCGGGGAAGAAGAAGGTACAACCCTTAAAACACAGGCAATGACTTCGGAAGAGTGGGAAGAAATCATTTCATCATTTGACCATGACCAGTTTCTTACGCTGGATTACAACGAATGCAATGTTTGCGTGGATGGCTGCGATGAATTTATCATTATCACCCAAAATGGCTCATCCCACGAAATCAGGTATTCTCCTTCTGAAGAAATTGAGGGAATGGATAATTTAAGACAACTTTTGGCCCATACAATGGAAAAGGTAAAAGCTTCGCGTTAATCTTCCGGGTCCTTCCAGTCTCCGTTTTCCCGGATGAGTTGCTCCAGTTCCTCCACAGCATCTTCATACGGGATGTTCCGTTT
>JAFGDX010000359.1 GCA_016931875.1 Prolixibacteraceae bacterium | reverse complement strand
CGCAAGGGCAGGTCATTTTCCGCTGTGAGAATGAAATTTTCCACTGTGGAGAGTCAAATCGCGTTGTGGGCAACAAAAATCGTGTTGGGGCGGGTCAAAAGTCGCTGTGGAGGGTGAAATCACGCGGGGGAGCTTAAAACCAGTAACTTACACAGGAAAACATTAACAGACTGTTTTGTAAACCTGTTCAAATGGGTATTTGGCTGCAATATTCACCAGCTGAACTCCAGTCAGCAGGTGAACCTTCCTGAGTTGAACCGGTGACAGTAGCTCACCTGTTCAATACTAACAAAAAGAGGCTGTTCTTTCAAACAACCTCCCTGATATGCTACTTATTATCTTTTTCATGCCATTTCGAACGATCCGGCGGAGTTGGAGCAGTAATCTTTTTCACCGGATTTTCTTTCAGCGCTTTCAGCAGTACTTCCACGGCTTTTTCAATTCCGGGGTCAATACCTTTGGCCAGTTGTTCGGGGCGGTCAACCACTTCAATGTCGGGCGAAACGCCAATGCCTTCAATAATCCACTCGCCGTTTTCGTCGTAAATGCCAAAACGGGGCACCGAAAAACTGCCGCCGTCAACAAACTGGGCATTTCCCGAAATTCCGACCAGTCCGCCCCAGGTGCGTGTTCCAATCAGTGTTCCCAGTCCTTTCTTTTTGAAATAGTAGGGGAAAGCATCGCCTCCCGAAGAAGAGTAGCCGTTAATCAGCATCACTTTTGGCCCGTCGTGGGCAACTGCGGGTGTTTTCATGGGGTCGAGCCCGTTTACATTCCAGTAACTGAGTGTTTTCCGGTCGAGCAAATCGGCCATCACATCGGGGATAAATCCGCCGCCGTTGTAGCGGTCATCAATAATCAACGCTTCTTTGTTGTGGTAGGCATACATTCCTTTAAACAATTCGCGGTTTCCTTCCACCGAGGTATTCGGAACATGGATATAGCCAATTTTTCCGTCCGAAAGTTTATCAACCAATGCACGGCGTTCGTTCACCCAGTTAAAATACATCAAGTCCAGTTCGCTTTTAACAGGCTGAATTACCGAAGTGCGCGCGCCGTCGGTTTTTGGTTCTGCATTCACGGCTATTTCAATGTGTTTTCCTGCTGTGTTTTCCAGAAATTTATACGGATTCTCAGCCAGCGAAATTTCATGTCCGTTTATGCGGATTAAATAATCGCCTTCGTTTACATCCACGCCCTGTTCGGTAAGTGGCGAACGTAACGATTCATTCCAGTTCCGGCCTTCATAAATTTTTACGATTTTGTAACGTCCTGCTTTTTCATCGGCAAGCAGTTTTGCGCCCAGCAGGCCGCTTTCCATACGTTTGGGTTTTTTGAAATCGCCCCAGTTTACATACGAGTGGCCGGTGTTTGACTCCGAAACCATTTCGCTGAAAATATAATCCAAATCCATACGGTGACCTACAAAAGGCAGGAGTTGTGCATAGTTGTTTTTAACCGCTTCCCAGTCAACACCATGGAGGTTGTTTACATAGAAATAATCGCGGAAAATGCGCCAGCTGTCGTTGTATATTTGCTGCCATTCTTTTACCGGGTCAATTTTCATTTCCATGTTGGCAAGGTCGAGTTTGCCGGTTCCTGGTTTTTGCCCGGGTGCAACTTTGGCAATACCAAAATCCCGGCCCGAACGATAGAGAAAGGATTTCCCGTCATCGGCCAGTAAAAACTGAGTGGTTTTTTCCAGGATATCCGCTTCTTTTTTATCATCGAAACTGAATTTTTTTAATGTTCCGTTGCTGATGTATAAAATACCGCCTTCAACTGCGGCGAGGTTGCGGTAGTTCCCGTTTCCTGGCGGCAAGGCCACAATGCGACTGTTGATTCCGTCCACATCAATTTCAACGTTTATTTCTTTGTTTTCCGCTTTCCCGTTTTTGTTTTCTTCGGGTTTTTCTTCCTCTTTTACAGGTTCCTTATCGTTTTCAAATTTGAAAAGTTCTTCGCCGTCTTTTTTCAGAACCATGGCGTAAATCCGGGTAGGATTGTTGTACACATAATCAAATTCAAAGCCTGAAAAATCGAGGTTAAAATCGCGGTTGGAGAGAAAGTAAATGTAGTTCCCGTCGGGTGAAAATACGGGTGAATAATCATTAAAAGAGTCATCCGTCAGCTGAATATTCTTTTTCTCCGGAATATTGTACACCCACACCGCAGTTAATTCGTTGGGCGATTCTTTTTCATACACCACCCATTTCGAATCGGGGGAAAAATCATAGGTGCGGATTTCGTTAAAGGTGGCATGGTCAACAAGCGTTTCTTTTCCGGTTTCCACATCCAGAAGTTTCAGGTTCAGGGTGCGGTCGGAATAGAGAAGATACTTACTGTCGGGCGACCATTCGCTGTCGTATTTCCATGCCGAAGAATTTTTTGTAAGCTGTTTGGGTGTTGCGCCCTTTTTATTTTCAAGAAGGTAAATTTCGTATTCGCCGGTTTTATCGGAATAATAGGCAATGTATTTCCCGTTGGGCGACCAGCTGGGATAAATTTCACGCACGCCCTGTGTTTGGGTAAGGTTTTCGGTTATTCCACTTTCAGCCGGAACGGAGAAAATGTCGCCGCGGGCATCGAACAAGGCGCGTTTGGCGCTTGGCGAAACGGTATAACTGTGAATGTCGTCTGCCACGTTTTTAAAATAGGGCAGCAAATTCGGATTGTCGAAATTAATGGTTACAACCACTTTTTCAGTAGCACCGGTTTCCAGGTTGGTTTTGTAGAGAAATCCGCCATTTTCAAAAACAAGCTGCCCGTTTTCGCCCGAAGGCCACATGGCATCAAAATCTTTGAATGTGGTAATCTGTTCAATTTCCTTTGAATTTGTATCGTAGCTGTAAATGTTAAATTTCAGGTCGCGGTCGGAAGCAAAGTAGATTTTATTTTTGTACCACACCGGCCACTGGTCAGAGCCTTTAAAACGGGTAATTTGTTCTGCAATATCTTTTTCCAGGTCGTAGATCCAAAGTTCGGTGGCCCGTCCTCCCTTGTATCTTTTCCAGCTTCTGAACTCACGGTCAACCGGTGTAAAACAAATATTTTTTCCATCAGGAGAAAGCGATGCAAAACCGCCGTTCACAATCTGGAGGGGTTTTTCCAGCCCACCTTCAATATTTACCAGAAAATATTTTCCGTTGCGTTCGCCAAATTCGGTACGGTTGGCACGAATGAGAATGTTTTTGCTGTCGGGTGTCCAGTCCAGGATAACATTATCGAACCCACCGCGTGGCGGCATTAAGCCCACCGAGTTGTAGTAGGTAAGTTGTTTGGGAACACCTCCGGTAGCCGGAACAATAAACACCTGTCTCGAACCTGAATATTCGGCGGAGTAGGCTATCCATCTTCCGTCGGGCGATATTTTCGGGAACAGTTCCATTCCTTCATGCGAGGTGAT
>JAFGDX010000358.1 GCA_016931875.1 Prolixibacteraceae bacterium | reverse complement strand
GGGACGTATGAATTTTACAGGGCAAAAGAGATAATTGAAACGGGCCGGGAAGCAGCAAGAGTTGCAATTGAAAGGTATGAAAACCCCCAATAGCAACTCCTGATTTGATTCAAAAACTTAATTTAATAATTATTGTCGTGCACTATATTTTTATGGTGATACCAATTTTACCACCCGAGTAATTTCCACCGCCCAGTTCCACATTAATACCTACATTTTCATTAAAAAAGTAGCGCCCTCCGATTTGACCGACAAGATACAAACCTGAGCCACCGTTTCCGGCATAATCAAAACCACCACTTCCGTCTAATTTTGTTGACCACGCAGAATACCCCAGCGATAAACCTGCATAAAAATCCCATTCGGAAGGAATGTCCAGCAATTCATTAAAATGGTAATTTCCCAGCGCGGCAACAGTTGTAATTGAATGATTCCATTTGTAAGATGAATAGGTTTCATGATACCCACGGTAACTGATTTCACCACCAACCGAAATATTGTTGCCTACACCAAATTCAAGCCCTCCGTAAAGCGGCAAACCATAATTTGACAAACCAACTCCCGCATTTATCTGCATCTCTCCTTCCTGAAGAGGCGCCTGCGCCTTGACCATTAAACCAAGCAAAAATACTGAGCAAAAAAGTAATGTGATTTTTTTCATGAAACTAATAGTTTAATAATTTTTAATATGATGAAAAGTTACAACATTTCGTTGCGAATATCAATATCTTTTTGTCTTTATTTTGTTAACTATCCTTTAAAATAAACTTTGCCGTAACTGGCTAAAAACTCCTGATCCCGCAAAATTTACGAAATCAGGAATTTCAACCGAAATATGCAGAAATAAATTTTCACACAAGCGAAATGAGTACACCAGCCGCCACAGCCGAGCCGATAACTCCTGAAATATTACTGGCCATACAATATTGCAGAATGTGATTTTTAGGGTCGTATTTCAGAGCCAGTTCGTTTGCCACACGCGACGCCATTGGAACCGCACTTAAACCCGTTGCTCCAACCAAAGGATTAATTTTCTTTCTGGAAAAAATGTTATATACTTTCACCGCCAAAATACCACCGCTGATGGAAATGGCAAATGCGACAAACCCGCCAACAACAATTCCAAGGGTTTTTGGTGTAAGAAAGACATCGGATGTCATGGTGGCGCCTACTGCCAGCCCCAAAAATATGGTTGCGGTATTCATAATCGGGCCGGTTGCTGCATCGGCCAGACGGTTGGTTGATGTGCCAATTTCTTTTACCAGGTTGCCAAAAAGCAACATTCCCAAAAGCGGCACCGAAGATGGCACCAAAATGGCTACCACCGTTCCCAACACAATCGGGAATATAATTTTTACTGTTTTCAAATTTTTAATCCGGTGTTTTGGCGGATACTTTTTATCCATCTCTTTCATGCTGATGGTAAATTCCTTTTTGTTCATCAGTATTTTTGCCACCAGCGGAATAATTACGGGAACCAGTGCCATGTATGAATATGCAGCAATGGCGATGGGACCAAGCAGGTGTGGCGCGAGAATAATTGTGGTATAAATGGCTGTCGGGCCGTCGGCACCACCAATAATTCCAAGGGAGGCAGCTTCTTTCATGGAGAATCCCATATAAATGGCGGCAATCATTACGGTAAAAATTCCGATTTGTGCTGCTGCACCAAAAAGGGCTAACCGCAGGTTTCGCAGCATCGGCCCAAAATCAGTCAGTGCACCAACGCCCATAAAAATAATCGGAGGCAAAAAACCGGTTTTTATCAGCGAATAATACAGGTAGTTCATAATCCCGTAATCATGCGCAATTTCAAACAAATTTTTATATCTGCCGGCATCCAGTTCTACGAACTCTGATGGTACAATTCCCATATTTGCTCCCGGAAAATTGGCCAGTAAAACCCCAAAACCAATGGGTACCAGCAACAAAGGTTCGTACTTCTTTTTAATACCCAGATACAGCAAAACAAATGCTATAACCCACATTACAACTGTTTGGATGTTGATATCACCCAAAGCCGTCATTTCAAACAATTTCGAAAAAATATCCTGCATGTTTTACTGCAATTTTAAAAGTACATCATCTTCCTCTACTGCTTCGCCGTTGGCAAGACAAACTTCAACCACTTTTCCTGATGTTTCTGCAATAATGGCATTGTAAGTTTTCATCGATTCAATGTAACCAATTACATCCCCTTCCTTGATGGTATCGCCCGGTTTTACAGCTGTTTCCGATGAATCTTTGGTCAAAAAGAATTTCCCTTCCAACGGAGCAATTACTTCTGCAAGATGTGCACTTCCATTGCTGTTGCCATTTACTTTTCCATTTCCGTTCGCCGGAACAGTTTCCTCCTGTACTTTTCCATTTGAAGAACCATTTTTGTTGGCATCTCCGCAGGAAACTTTAACCACGAATTTCTCTCCGTTCACTTCAATATTCAGGTTACGCGGTTCGCAACCGTTGGAGCCATTGGTTGATGTTGCTTTACCATTAACGGCAACTGGTTTTGCTTCTTCTTTGGGTGCTTTTTTTGCAGCCAAATCCGCTTCGAAACTTGCTTTTGCCTCGCCCGATTTATAGGCACGGTACTGTTCCGGGTGCATAGCCAGTTCAAACAACTCCTCATCATCCGGGCCAAAGTCCCAGTTGTTGGCTTTCATTTCTTCTTTGAAAGAAGCCAGATTATCGGGGTATAAATCCTGGGGATTTCCG
>JAFGDX010000357.1 GCA_016931875.1 Prolixibacteraceae bacterium | reverse complement strand
TTCAACGGTTTTTGTTATTCAACCTTCCGGCTACCGGGTTCCTTTAAATACATACAAAATACCACAGCATTATTTCCCAATTCAGAAGGGCGCAGAAAACCCGTCCCTGCAAAAAATAAATTTTCCGCTGATTCAACAAAAGGAAGACACCAATTTTTCAGTAGTGTTTTTTGGCGATCCGCAGGCACGCGGAATAAAAGAGGTGAATTATGTTTTTCACGATGTGGTGGAAGAATTAATCGGGACCGATGCCGCCTTTGGTGTGTCGCTGGGCGATATTGTGGCCGACGATCCGGAATTAATGGACGATGTCAGCCAGGGAGTTGCACAAATTGGAATTCCGTGGTACAATGTTTTTGGAAATCACGACAACGACCGGCATGCAACAACCAACGATGAAAGAGACGACACTTTTGAGCGATTTTTTGGCCCCAGCACCTATGCTTTTGAATACGGACAGGTGGTTTTTATTTCGTTGAACAACATTTACTTTAATAAAGCGGGAAAATACCATCCGCATTTTACAGAAAAACAAATGGTTTTTGTGAACAACTACCTTCAGTTTGTTCCCGAAAACAAACTGGTGGTTTTAATGATGCACGCTCCAATTGTTTCATGCGATAACCGCGAAAAGATGTATCAGATAATTCAAAACCGGAAACATACATTCTCCATTTCAGGCCATGTGCATGAGCAAATGAACCTTTTTGTAAATAAGGAAATGGGCTGGGGTGGAAATGAACCCCATCACCATCTTGTAAATGCCACTGTTTGCGGAAGCTGGTGGTGTGGATTAAAAGATGAACAGGGAATACCACATGCTACCATGAACGACGGAGCGCCCAACGGCTATTCCATTATTTTGTTTGAAGGAAACCGGTATGAAATCACGTTTAAAGCAGCCCGCCGGCCCGCTGGTTACCAGATGAATATTTATATTCCTGATGAAATAGCAAAAAATGCGCTGGATACAACACAGGTTTTGGTGAATGTTTTTGCGGGTTCCGATCGGTCGAAGGTTGAAATGCGTGTCAGTCAACATGACAACTGGATTGTGCTTGATACTGTAAAAACGGTTGATCCGGCATGTTTGGAAATGTACAAACAAAGCGCGTTTCTGAATAAAAGCGTGGAGGGAAAACCATTGGACGAAGTGTTTGGATATGCCATGGATTATCCCAGTATTTGCCGCCACATGTGGCAGGGAAAACTGCCCGTAAATCTGGCGCAGGGAACATATACACTCACTGTAAAAACAACCGATATGTTTCATAAAACCTGGACAGAAAACCGTATTTTCAGGGTGAAGTAAACGGAGGTTCAAATGTTCGGAAAAATAAAATATAAAAGATTATTTTTAATCGTTTTTGTTGTGCTGACAGGTTTTGCCGGCTGTAAAACCAAAAATCAAAATAAGAAAATAACAATGACACTACCCGAAAAACAAATTTCATTTTCAGAAAAAAACCACGCGCTCGATAACAATGATAATTTTTCGCCCGGCGACCGGTTTTTGTGTTACGACACCCGCGGAACGGTCTTTAACGACAATATCGGGAATTGTAAAACCATCGAAAAAATTGAAATTTCAACCGGAACTGAAACCGTTTTATACGAACCGGAATCGGTAACCGGCGAGCAGGCTGCACCGGGCGTTGGTGCGGTTTCATGGCACCCTTCCGATAATAAAGTTATTTTTATTCACGGTCCTTTGGTTGAAGAAATTGAGGAGCGTGGATATTACGGAATGCCCAACCGCACGGGTGTGGAAGTTTCTGCCGATGGAAAACAAACCCTCACAAAGGTCGACATGCGCGATATTTCAGCAGACAGGCCAACCATTCCCGGGGCACATCGTGGCGGGACACACCGCCATGAATACATTCGCAACGGAAAACGCATCGGGTTTACTTACGACGATTTTCTGGTGCAAAACATCGATCGTACTATTGGTTACATGGAGCCCAACACAGCGGCTCCCGAAGAATATTCGCATTATTTTGCGGTTCTTTTAAAACCTGTTGAAAAAGAAAAATCGAAACCCGGGGAAATTGAAAAAGCTTTTGGCGATTCCTGGGTTGGTTCGGCAGGAACCATGCGGGCTTTTATCGGGAAAGTGCGCAATGAAAACGGAATTGATTATGATACTTCGCTTTTTGTAGCTGATGTTCCTGAAAACGTTGATATTACTACTGGCAGCTCAGGCGATGCAACTACATACCCCAAACCGCCTGTTGGCATAAAAATTCGCAGATTAACCTACAGCAGAACGGTTTCCGGAATTGTAAGGGGATCTGAAAACGGAAAACGGATTGCCTTTCTTGCAAAAGATGACAACGGAACCGACCAGGTTTTTCTTATCGATTCAACGGGCTCCGAACATTCTCCCGACCCAAAAAAACAGCCCCGGCAGCTTAGTCATTTTTCTTCGGATGCCTCTTTTGTGCGCTGGCATCCGCAAAACAACTGGATTTTTGCAGTGGCCGGAGGAAATATCGCCGCTTTATATACCGGTGAAAATAAAAACTTTGGGAAAACAATAATGTTAACCAACGACTCAGATAATCGCACTGAACTGGTAGTATCCAACAACGGGAATTTGCTGGCTTACAACATCATGGTTAAAAACCAGAACAATCATAAATGGTATAAACAAATTTTTATACTCAACCTTGACTGGGATACGCTAAATGCAGTATCAAAATAATTTTTGAAAAAAAAAGTGAATTGAAATTAAATAAGTGATATTCAAAATAATAAAACTAAGAATGAATAAAAAACTAAAAACTTGGATGGTATTTTTCCTCACCGGTTTGCTGGTTGCGGCAAACCCGTGGATAACAAATGCGCAACGTTCGGAAATATTTTACAAAGACAAACCCTTTGTTCAGGAATTCAGTATTAAATATAATTTTGATAACGAGAGGATTACGCTCAAAAAGGTAGTTGCCGATCGCAACGGTTACATTCAAATTCTTTCAACGCATGGTTTGTTGCGCCCGCAGGCAGGGCAATTTCTTTTTCCCGGTGCGCTTGTAAAAGATGTTCAGTATCTTCCTACTTCAGATAAAGGAATTACCGACGTTGCTGTATACCAAAACCAGTTGGTGTATATTGATGATGCGGCGGTTTTAAGCAATGCGTGGGCCGGTAATCTGTTTGCCCGTCATAATTTACCCAATGCAAAAATATTCGCACCCGGAAACGATTTTACGTTTCTGATTGCCGACGAGAAAAACCTGAACCTTCTAAAGGATTCGGAAACATTGTGGGAGGGAAGTTTGAATGCAACCATTCATGATATAAAGTACGATGCCGAAAACGATCAGTTTTTTATTTTGAGTGAGGGGCAAATTCATTCTTTTTCACCCAAAAACAAAAAGCTGGAACTCATACTTCGCAACGATAAATTATCCTGCATTGAAGTGGCGGGCGAAAAAGTGCTGGCCGGTACTTCCGATGGTTATTTTGAATTTGATGCCAAATCGAAAACGCACATAAGTCAAATTTATACACAATTGCCGCACACCGAATTAACCACCATAAAAAGCATTGGTGGTGAAATCTGGTTTGGTTCAACCTATGGTGCTTTTAAACTCGGGGAAAATGGGAATTTCAGTTACTATGCTTCCAAACGCTGGATTCCTGCAGATGATGTGATTGACATTGCAGAAGGCCCGGAAAATTCGGTTTTAATTTTAACCGGTGGCGGCCTGGCAAAAATTTGCCAAAAGGAAATGACCCTTTACGACAAAGCCATGTTTTTTGAAAAACAGGTGCGCGAACGGCACATACGGAATGGTTTTAATGCCACTGTTTCGAATATGACCAATGGAGATGTGACCTCCGGGAGCATGGAAACTTCTGACAACGACGGATTGTGGACATCCATGTATCTGGCTGGCGAAGTTTTCCGCTATGCGGTTACACAGTCGGAAGAGGCATTGCAAAATGTCAGGGAATCGCTTGATGCCATGGAACGTTTGTACACCATTAACGAAATTCCCGGTTTTCCTTCGCGCTCGTTTGAAAGAAGGGGCTACAAATATCACGATCCAAAATGGCGGAGAACCGAAGATCCCGAATGGGACTGGAAATCGACTACCAGCAGCGACGAAGCCATTGGTCATATTTTTGCTTTTGGCGCCATCGCCGAACTGATTGATGAGCCGGAATTGAAAAACAAAGCCATTTTGCTGATCGACACCCTGATGTCGCACGCCTTAAAAAACGACCATTATTTGGTTGACTGGAATGGCGAACCAACTACCTGGGGGCGCTGGAACCCCGAATATGTTAACGCCCGCCCAATTATGGTTGGCGACCGGAAAATTAACGCTTCCAATTATATCGGGATGTTGCAGACAGCTTATCATTTTACAGAAAAGGAGAAATACAAAAAAGCTGCATTTGATTTAATGGAGAATCACGGTTACCTCGAAAACCTGATGCGCCCCATGAGCGAAATCGGCCGCGCGCCGGAAACTGCCGACGACTGGAGTAAAATGCTTTCGGAAAGCTGGAACCATTCCGACGACGAAATGTATTACTGCGGTTACTGGGGACTTTACAGATACGCTTTCAATAATGAACTGAAAGCAAAATACAAAGCGGCCATTATCGACCACTGGGAAGCTGAACGCCCTGAAAAAGAAGGGCTGTGGAACATTATGACTGCCATTGCGGGTGACGATGATTATGATTTTGAAGAAGCCATCTGGTATCTGCAGGAATACCCGCTCGATTTGGTAAACTGGACCGTAAAAAACAGTCACCGGAAAGACATTGAGTTTGTCCCCGAAAATTTCAGGGAACAAACCATAACAGAAGTATTGCCTCCCGACGAACTTCGAATTGCACGTCACAATGCCAACCGTTTTGGTTTGGATGGAGGCGGTGACGGACGTTCGGAATACAGCGCCGGAGATATTTGGTTGCTTCCCTACTGGATTGGCCGCTATTTGGGAGTTATTGGTGAACCTGTGAAAGAATAATTAGTGGTTTTAATACGATATCCGTTCATAAACAAATTAATAAAATCTGAAATGAAACAGTTTTTCGCCCTTTTTATTTCCCTGGCCATGGTTTCCGGCGGCGCCGGCGGACAGGATCTGTTCGGGGTTTCCAAACGCTTATGGCAACCTCAGAAAGATGAGGTGTATCTTCAGGAAGTTTCTGAAAAAATTCCAACGGATAAACCGGTTCAAAGCGTTGCCGAACTTGATGGAAAATGTTACGCTTTAATTAGCAATAAAGTATATGTTTTGGATAATGGTGAATTGAAACCCGACCATTCAGCGCCTTCTGAAATTCAAAAAATACAGAAAGAAAATAACCTGCTTTGGGCGTTGACATTCAATGGAATTTATTTGCTGGATGGAAAAGAGTGGCAAAAAATTGATGACAAAAAGTACATTGATCTTTGCACACTCAACGGAGCTGT
>JAFGDX010000356.1 GCA_016931875.1 Prolixibacteraceae bacterium | reverse complement strand
GTTTTATTTTGAAGTTTGTTTTTATGCGGCCGGGGGGAGGGCTTTTCAAAAAAAAAGCACCGCGTTTTACGGTGCCTTTTTATGTCAATTGATTATAAAGCTATTTCCCGGGATAAACCGGGCTCATCCATTCTTCCTTTGGTAAATATTTGCTTCCGCTGGCCCATTTAATTCCGCGTGTTAAAATTTCCCATGCTTCAGGTACATCAAAATCGGCAGGAGTGTGGCCTACCGAAATGTAAAATACACGGCCTTTTCCATAGGTTTTTTTCCAAACTACCGGCATTACAGCTCCGGTAATCCAGTCGCCGTGCTCTCCGGTGAATGTGGTGGTTGCCAGTACTTTTACATTCGGGTCTACATGCATAAAATATTGTTCGGAATGCATTTTAAATTCACCTAATCCTTTGGTTACCGCATCCTTTTTATCAGTCACCTGAACGGTATAATCAATAACTCCGCCCGGATGTGCCACCCACTGTCCGCCAACCATAAACTGGTATTCGGTATTGTTGCGGAATGAATCACCCAGGCCTCCGTGTGTGCCTGCCAATCCAACACCATTTTTTACAGCATTGAGGAGCCCCTTTTCCTGTTCGCCGGTAATTTGCCCCATGGTCCACGACTGAAAAATCAGATCCATCTCCTCCATCAGTTCCTTGTTGGTGTAAACACCCAGCGAGTCGGAAACCGTAACAATGGCACCCTCTTCTTTCAAAAAAGCCAGTACTTTTTCGGTCAGTTCCTTTGGGTAGTGTCCGTCCCAGCCACCCCAAACCATTAATACTTTTTTCCCTTTTAACGATGGAAGTTCATCTGCACCGGATTTTTTGACAGCCATTCCTGCAAAAGTTGAAAACAGAAACACGACAGCCAGGAAGATTTGAGCCAGTTTTGTGGATTTTATTTTTTGCATTTTTTTAGGTTTAATTTGATTTATACGGGTAACAAATTTATAAATTGTTTCGATAAATCAATGGCTTAAAACAAGCAGTTGTACATTTAAAAAAGTAAGCTGCCTTGTGTATTCCCTTTTTTCAGCAACAGGTTTTTTGTTCTCCCGTCAAAAGTTACCTGAACTATGTTGCTTTGGGTTTCAAATATTTCAGTTAAAATTGTGTTTCTTACTTCAATTTTACTAAAAGTGTTTACATCCTGAATTTCGAGATAGCACCAAACGGCATCGTCTTCCGGTTCTTTCCCAATAAAATGAAATTCAAACAGTCTTTCATCGACCAACACCGAAAGGTGGTCTTTAAAATATTCTGAAAGGAAGGTATCTGTCTCCGGGTTTTCCTCTGTTTCTCCCAAATGCAAATCCGAAATACCGCGGTTCATAAGAGCCGTTTGTAAATCGTCGGCAAAAATTTTAACCGAAATTTCAAGAGAGCGGTTTTGTTCGTTGTAATTTATCTGGCAAATGCTCACGTAAAACGGATGTGCCAAACTCATACCGGTTCCTGCAAAAAATATAAGAACCAATTGAAGAAATATTTTTTTACCTATTTTCACGCGTTATTATTTTGAAAATTGGTTCATTTTCGTTGCAAAGGTATTAAATAATGAGTTCATTTCAGCTTTATCTCACACTGGGTTTCCACCACATAATTAATATTCAGGGATACGATCACATTGTGTTTGTACTCACATTGTGTGCTGCCTATCCTTTTTCAGAAATAAAAAAAGTACTGATTCTGATTACTGCATTTACCATCGGGCATTCAGTAACACTTGCTCTTTCAACACTGAATTATGTTTTAATTCCGGCTCCGCTTATTGAATTTCTGATTCCGGTTACCATTTTGATAACGGCCATTTCAAATGTGTTTCCGGCAAAAAAAGGACGACAAAAACTAATTTATACAATTGCTTTGTTTTTTGGATTGGTTCACGGATTGGGTTTTTCAAACTATTTAAAAGAACTGCTTGGTGCCGAAACTTCTATCGTTCAGCCACTTTTGGCCTTTAATGTGGGTTTGGAAATCGGACAGATTGTTATTCTGGCTGTTTATTTTACTATCCTGGGGCTGTCGCTGAAGTTGTTGCATTTAAAACATTCGGTTTGGCGGATTTTTATTTCGGGGGCTGCCGCCGGAATTGCCTTAACTTTAATTATTCAGAATAAAATATGGTAAGCCGGAATAATTTTCCGGAATTATTATTAAAATTGCTGACAAGTTTATCCATTATTTTACAAAAAGATATTCAAAAATGAAATATTCTGCCTTTTTGAGAATAGTTGTTGTTCTTTTTTTGTTATTCACTTTGAACGCAACATCGCAGGAAAATATCAATAAAAACAAATTCAGACAGTTAAAGATGGAGTTTGCCACACCGAATGTGTACCGCACCGCATCGGGGGCGCCGGGGCACGAATACTGGCAGCAAAAGGCAGATTATGTAATGAATATTCGGCTGGATGATGAAACCCGGCGGATTTATGGCGACGAAACAGTAACTTATCATAATCAATCTCCCGACGTGTTGAGTTACATTTGGATGCAACTGGATCAGAACATGCGTGCAAAAGATTCTGACACACGGAAAATACGAACATCGCAGTTGGGTGAGCGTATTTCGGTTATGCAGTTAAACCGGCTTGAAAACAGTTTTGACGGCGGGTTTAATATTGAAGAAGTAAAAGGTGCAAAAGGAAACCCGCTGCCATACACCATTAACAAAACAATGATGCGTATTGATTTGCCGGAACCTTTACAACCCGGAGAAACAATTGTGTTTTCGGTAAAATGGTGGTACAATATCAATAACCGGCTGCGTGACGGAGGACGTTCGGGTTATGAACATTTTGAAGAGGAAGATAATTACCTGTACACTATTGCACAGTTTTATCCGCGTATGGCGGTTTACAACGAGGTGGAAGGCTGGCAGCACAAACAATTTCTGGGAAGTGGTGAATTTACCCTTCCTTTTGGAGATTTTGAAGTAAAACTCACTGTGCCCGACGACCATATTGTGGGGGCAACCGGTGAACTGCAGAATGCCGCTGAAGTTTTAACCAATACTCAGATTCGCCGGCTGGAAGCGGCAAAAACAGCCACTGAACCGGTAATGATTATTACTGAAGATGAAGCCCGCAAAACCGAGAAAAATAAATCGGGGAAAGAAAAAACCTGGGTATTCAAAGCAAAAAATGTAAGGGATTTTGCCTTTGCCAGTTCCCGTAAGTTTATTTGGGATGCCATGGGCGTGAAATTTGGCGATCGCACAGTGATGGCCATGTCGTATTATCCCAAAGAGGGGAATCCGCTGTGGGAACAATATTCAACACGGGTGGTGGCACACACCATCAAAACCTACTCAAAATTCACGTTTGATTATCCGTACCCGGTGGCAATTTCTGTTCATACCGACAGGATTGGGATGGAATACCCGATGATTTGTTTTAACGGCGGGCGGCCCGAACCGGACGGCACCTACAGCGAACGTACCAAATACGGGATGATTGGGGTTGTTGTTCACGAAGTCGGGCACAACTTTTTCCCCATGATTGTAAATTCAGACGAAAGACAGTGGACCTGGATGGATGAAGGATTAAATACCTTTTTGGAATTTTTAACCGAACAGGAATGGGAATACGGATTTCCTTCGAGGGCCGGGCAACCCTATAAAATTGTCGATTATATGAAAGGCGACAAAAAATATATGGCGCCTGTTATGACCAACTCAGAATCGGTTTGGAACCTGGGAAGCAATGCCTACAGTAAACCTACTACCGCCCTCAATATTTTGCGAGAAACCGTTATGGGGCGCGAATTGTTTGATTTTGCTTTCAAACAGTATGCACAGCGCTGGATGTTTAAACACCCTTCGCCGGAAGATTTTTTCCGCACCATGGAAGATGCATCGGGGGTTGACCTCGACTGGTTTTGGCGCGGATGGTTTTATACCACCGATAACGTGGATATTGCTTTGGATAAAGTAACCTGGCTGCAGCCCAAAACCGAAGACCCGGAAATTGAAAAACCGCTGGAGAAAAAAGAAGATGAATCGCTGGTTTCAATAACCGACATCAGGAACAAAGAAACCATGGATGAAACGGTTACGGCAACCGATCCGGCAACCCACGATTTTTATACAACATATGATGAATATGCCGTAACAAAAAAAGATATTGAAGAATACAAAAAGAAACACGCGGATTACTCTGAAGAAGAAAATGAAATTCTGGATGGAAATTACAACTATTACCAGCTTGACTTTAAGAATATTGGCGGTTTGGTAATGCCCATCATCCTGGAATTTACTTTTGAAGACGGAACCAAAGAGGTACAAAGAATTCCGGCTGAAATTTGGCGCCGAAATAACGAAGAGGTTTCCAAGGTGTTTGTTTTTCAGAAAGTAGTAACCAACATTGCTCTGGATCCGTTTCTTGAAACTGCCGATGTAAATTTGGATAACAACAACTGGCCGCCAAAAATACATCCAACCCGTTTTCAACTTTACAAATCGAATTTTGGAAGCGGAGGATACGGCGGCGGTTCAAACCCGATGCGTGAAAGCCAGAAAAAAAATGAATCCGGGAAATAGAAACGAATTATTTCCACACTTTGGCCAGTTCCCGGAAACAGTCGGCTGATTTATCTGCTCTTTCCGGAGTGGCTGTGCCATTGTAACTTTCCATAAATCCTTTGGCCGAGCCCCAAACCGTTTGCAGCATGCCCTGGTACCGGGGTTTCATTTCCATTGTTGCTCCCTGAATAAAACCACGCATCATTTTTTCCTGTTCAACCGCTACTTCCGGGTTTCGCCACGGGCAGGTCAGCACACGCAATCCTTTTGATGCGAAAAGAAAAGCAGTGGGGTCGGGGCGCTCGTAGTGCCAGTCGCAAATCACCACATCCTTCGGAATCAAATCAATGGCACGGTGGGTGTTGTTGTAACTTCCTTCCCAAAGCCCGATACCCGTGGTTTTGCCGTCAATCAGACGGTCGCCCCAAATCCAGAGGTCCTTGCCATTGTTATTTAAATGATTTCTGATTTTTGTGACCTCGCCGGCAAAAAGTTCCGCCGGATCTTTTCCGTAACAGCGCGTACATTGTTCGTGGGCAATGTAAAATACTTCGTCCATTCCTGCATGAAAAGCGTCGGTTTCAAATACTTCCGTAATTTCATCCACAATGTCAAAAACCACATCATGAACTTCGGGGTGCAGAGGGCAGTAACTTTTACAATACAGGCCATCTTCATTGGGCCATTCGTAATTTTCAGGAAGTTTAACCTGGGGAGTTTCATCAAATTCAGGATATACTTCCAGTAATTTCCCCGCTGTTCCGTGCCACGACTGGTGCCCGAGCAAATTCACCTGCGGAATTAACCGGATGTTGTTTTTCCGGCAAACTTCCACAAGCATTTTTACATTGCTCTTTGTAAGCGGGTTTTCGCTTCTCAGTTCAGGGTGCGACTCGTATTCATAGTTATAATCAACCCGCAAAATCAAAAGATTTACTCCGGCGGGTGCAAGTTCGGTTTCTATAAAACGGGCAAATTCATCCGCTACATCAACTGAAGGCGCGGCAATACAAAGCCCGCGAACAGGGTAGGGTGATTCGGCTTTTAACATTGAAAGCGAAACTGATAAAAGGAGAATAGTGAATAAAGTAGCTTTCATAGCATTAAAATTAAATGAATTGAATATAAAAGTCTGAGGTATATCAATTTAGAAATCCCGAAGGAACTTTTGGGCTCCTTCGGGAATACAAAAGGTGTTTTACTAAAAATCGGTAAAATCCCATTTTCCGCGAATTGGGCGGGAAAGCATCAGGCTTGCATAATTATCACCTTTGAATTTTTCAGCAGCAGGATCCCACAGAAGTGGCCTCTGTAATTCGTAGGCAATATTGGCAATATTACACACCGATGCGGTACGGTGTCCGGTTTCCACATCCGAAATAGGTTTGGTTCTGTTTTTTATGGCATTTACCCAGTCCTGATAGTGGTTATCGCTGAAATACACCCGTTTATCGGTTTCTTTTAGTTCAGCCTTGGCCAGTTTTTCGTTGGGGTAAGTACGCAGAAAACTGCGGCTTACTTCAATTTTTCCTTCTGTGCCAATAAACTGAACGGCATTGTTTTCTCCCCAGTCCGTATGGTTCAAAACCACGTTATTTGCGTAAACCATTTTTAAACCGCGTTTGGCTGCTTTTTCAGGCGGGATAAAACCAACCGGACCCGACTCGTCCATATCCAAAGCCCATTGTACAATATCAAACATATGGGCGCCCCAGTCGGTTATCATTCCGCCGCCAAAGTTCCGGTAATTTCTCCAGTTCGGATAAATATCCCTTTCAACCGGTGGCGCCAGTTCCGAATTAAATTCCTGGTACAGCGACGGGCCAACCCACATATCCCAGTTCAACCCTTCCGGCACTGCTTCTGTTGGCAGGTTACACTGAACTACCGGATCACCCACATGAACATTCACTTCTTTGATTTCGCCAATATATCCGTTTCTTACCAGTTCTACTGCATGGCGGAAATCGCGCCACGAACGCTGCATATTTCCGGTTTGAAAAACCCGGTTGTATTTTCGTGTGGCATCTGCCATGGCACGGCCTTCAGCAACGGTAAGTGCCATTGGTTTTTCGCAGTAAATGTCTTTCCCGGCTTTGGCAGCGTCAACCGCAACCTGGGCGTGCCAGTGGTCGGGTGTGGCAATTACTACCGCGTCAATTTCCGGATTCTCCAGTATTTCGCGGTAAAATTCAGTGGTTTTCAGCACCACATTTTGAAGGCCATTTTTTCCCAGTACCTTTTTGGCCTGTGTTGTAAACTTTTCGAGTTTTACTTTGTACACATCGCAGGCCGCAACCGGGACCACCTCTTCACTGTTTTCCATAAAATAATTGAGCAAAATTCCACCCTGCTTTCCGGTTCCAATAAAACCCAGATTGATTTTATCGTTGGCGGCAACAAACCCTTTGCCTCCTAAAACATGCCTTGGTACTACCGTAATTGCCGCAAATCCTGCAGCCGTTTTTCCAATAAACTTACGTCGATCCATCTTTTTTTACTTTAGGTTTAAAATTGATTTATTTATTGTTCGAATTTCTTCTTCTTCCAACTCCTAAAATTGGTATTTTTAATTGACTTTTTCAAAATGAATTTAAGCGCTGCTCTATTTTTATTTTTCCTCGGGGGAAAAACCGGGGCAATATCCGGTTCTTAAACGTATTTAATTTTATGGTTTGAATAAGATAAAAAAAATAAAATTGTATTATTGTAGTTTTCACAAGAACCGGAATCAATAGAGCAAATTACACAGAGTAAACTTGAACTAAACAAAAACAACCATGAGATTAACGCTAATCGACATTCTAATCATTTTTGTCTATCTTTTTTCAACTGTTGTTATTGGCTTGGTGCTGAAAAAAGCAGCACAGAAAAGCAAATCCAATTATTTACTTGGTGGAAATAAATTGCCGTGGTACATGCTCGGTCTTTCCAACGCATCGGGGATGTTTGACATTTCGGGCACCATGTGGCTGGTTACCCTGCTTTTTGTTTACGGTTTGAAAAGCATCTGGATTCCGTGGCTGTGGCCGGTTTTTAACCAGATTTTTTTGATGGTTTTTTTGAGTATCTGGTTGCGCCGTTCAAAAGTAACTACCGGAGCCGAGTGGATTACCACCCGTTTTGGCCGTACACGCGACAGCAATTTATCACATGGGGTTGTGGTGGTTTTTGCCCTTATAATGTGTTTGGGCTACCTGGCGTATGGTTTTATCGGACTGGGGAAGTTTGTTATGATTTTTATTCCCTGGGAAATCGTTCAGCCGTATATTCCGGTTCACATTCCGTTGGAATATGTTCCGCATGTTTACGGAATTGCTTTCACCCTTTTTACGGTATTTTATGCAGTGCTGGGCGGAATGTCGAGCATTGTGTGGGCCGATGTTTTACAATACATTATTATGACAATTTCTGCCATTTTAATTGGCATTCTGGCTATGAAAGCACTGGCAGTGGAGACACTGAATGTGCCGGAAACCTGGAAATCGCCGTTTTTTGGGTGGAACCTCGACAAGCTCGACTGGCGCGGAATAATTGATGAAGTAAATACAAAAATTGCCAGTGACGGTTATTCATTGTTTACCATCTTTTTTATGATGATGGTTTTTAAAGGGGTTTTGGTTTCGCTGGCCGGTCCCGCGCCCACCTACGATATGCAAAAAATTCTCTCCACAAAATCGCCAAAGGAAGCCGCAAAAATGAGCGGTTTTGTTTCGGTGGTTTTAATGCCGGTGCGTTATTTTATGATTGCCGGGTTTGCCATTCTTGGCCTTTTATATTACGACCGCTTGAATTTGATGGTAGGCGGGCAGATTGATTTTGAGCAAATTCTGCCATCGGCCATTGCCGAATTTGTACCGGTAGGTTTTATGGGGCTACTACTGGCCGGGTTGCTGGCAGCCTTTAACTCTACTTTTGCCGGAACGTTAAATGCGGCTCAGGCCTACATTGTAAACGATATTTATCTGCGCTACATCAAACCCGAAGCCTCCAACAACCAGGTGAAAAACATGAATTATATTACAGGAGTTGTGGTGGTTATCATCAGTATTATTTTTGGGATTTTTGCCGAAGATGTGAACAGTATGTTGCAATGGATTGTGTCGGCGTTGTACGGAAGTTACGTGGTTTCAAATGTGCTGAAATGGTACTGGTGGCGCTTTAACGGCTACGGTTATTTTTGGGGAATGGTTTTTGGCCTGATTCCGGCGCTGATTTTCCCTTATGTTTTTTCCGAAACCCTTGATTTGTACTACTTCCCTTGGTTGTTGCTGATTTCAATTGCAGGCGCACTACTGGGTACATTCCTCACCAAACCCACCGGAGAAGAAACTTTAAAGGAATTTTACCGGACGGTAAATCCATGGGGTTTCTGGGGGCCGGTTAAACAAAAGGTAATGGCAGAAAATCCCGACTTTCAGCCCAATAAAAATTTTAAACTCGACATGCTGAATGTGCTGATAGGCACCATTGCCCAAACAGCACTGGTGGCTCTGCCCATTTATATTATTCTGAAAGATACCCTGCCCATTTGGATTGCCATCATCATCACATTGGTGTGCGGGTTTATTCTGAAAAAAACATGGTGGAACAGGCTGCCTGAAAATTAACCCAGAACGGTGTGTTTGTAGTTTATTTCAAAAAACGTAAAACAATAAATATGGTTCCTACAAAAGAAGAATTCAATCAACGGCTTGCAAAACTGAAAAACAAACATGAAAAGTTGCTTTGCAGAAAAAATAAACCGGATAAGAAAAATTATAACGGAATATATTATCGGTACAAACACCCCATTTTAACGGGGGAACATGCTCCGTTGCACTGGCGCTACGATTTAAATTATAAAACCAATCCGTTTTTAATGCAGCGCTTTGGAGTGAACGCCGCATTTAACAGCGGTGCAATTTATCTGAACGGGCGATATTTGCTTGCAGTGCGGACAGAAGGCTGGGACCGCAAATCGTTTTTTGCCATTGCCGAAAGCCCGAACGGAACAGACAACTGGCGGTTTTGGGAAAGGCCGGTAACACTTCCTGAAACCGGAGAACCTGACGTCAATGTGTATGATATGCGGCTGACACAGCATGAAGATGGCTGGATTTACGGTGTGTTTTGCGCCGAACGAAAAGACCCGTCCGCACCTGAGGGCGACACTTCGCAGGCAACGGCAAGCGGCGGAATTGCCCGTACCAAAGATTTGATTCACTGGGAACGATTGCCGGATTTTATTTCGCACCACGGGCAACAGCGAAACCTGGTATTGCATCCTGAATTTGTAAACGGGAAATATGCTTTTTATACCCGCCCGCAGGATGGGTTTATAGAGGTTGGCGGCGGCGGCGGAATTGGCTGGGCACTGGTTGATGATATTACCAAAGCAGAAGCGCCGGATGAAAAGATTATTGATAAAAAAATCTATCACACGATAAAAGAACTGAAAAACGGACAGGGGCCGGCGCCGCTGAAAACTGAAAAAGGATGGCTGCATCTGGCACATGGCGTGCGTGGTTGTGCAGCCGGGTTGCGCTATGTTTTGTATATGTTTATGACCGCCTTGGAAGATCCTTCGAAAGTAATTGCCCGGCCCGGCGGGTATTTTATGGCACCCGAAAAGGAGGAGCGGGTGGGAGATGTCTCCAATGTTTTGTTTGCCAACGGCTGGATTCGGAATGAAAAGGATGAGGTGTTTATTTACTACGCTTCGTCGGATACGCGGATGCATGTGGCTACTTCAACGGTTGAACGGTTGGTGGATTATTGCCTGAACACTCCGGAAGATGGATTTCGTTCAGCTGGCAGTGTAAAAACAATCAACAATATCATCGACAGGAATCAGGGGAAATATGGAGGTTCTGACAAAAAGTAGTTTACTTTTGTGTGAAATCTAAAAATACGAAAACATGAGTAAAACATACAACTGGGCCATTCTGGGGTGTGGTAAAATAGCAAGAAAATTCAGCAGCGATTTACAATTGCTTCCAAACGCCAAACTTTATGCAACGGCATCGCGCGATGTGAAAAAAGCACAGGAATTTGCCAGCGAATTTGGTTTTGAAAAAGCGTACGGCAGCTACGAAGAAATGGTAAACGACCCCCGGGTGGATGTGGTTTATGTAGCCACTCCGCATTCCTTTCACCATGAACACACATTGCTTTGCCTGAATCATAAAAAAGCAGTTTTGTGTGAGAAGGCATTTGCCATCAACAAAACAGAAGCTCAGGAGATGGTGGATTGCGCAAAAGAAAACAATACCTTTTTGATGGAAGCTTTCTGGACCATGTTTCAGCCCAGCTATGAAAAGGCGATGGAAATAATCCGGTCGGGCGAACTGGGAGCGTTAAAAACTATACGTTCCGATTTTGCCTTTCACGGCGAATTTAACCCCAACAACCGTTTGTACAATGTTGCGCTGGGCGGTGGCTCGCTGCTCGATATTGGCATTTACCCGGTGTTTGCAGCCATCACTTCGCTCGGAAAACCGGAAATGATAAAAACACTGGTTGATTTTAGTTCTACCGGATCCGAAGAAAGCATCAGCATGATTTTTAAATACAAAGACGGCGAAATGGCGAGTCTCCTGTCGAGCTTTGCCTCTTTTTCGCCTACCCAAACCGAATACTGGTTTGAAAAAGGATACATGATTTTAAACCCGCGCTGGTTTACTCCCACCAATATTACTGTAAAACGGCAGGGGCAGGAGGAGGAAATTCTGCATTCGGGACACGACACCGGGTTGGGCTACCACTACGAAGCTGCCCATGTGATGGAATGCCTCGATGCCGACAAAATTGAAAGCAACCGGATGTCCTGGCAACTTTCGCTCGATTTGATGGAAACGCTGGATCGCATTCGTATTGATGCCGGAATATTTTTCCCTGAACATGATAAAAATATGTTTTTTTGAGATTAAGCGTAAAATGAAAAAAGAATTGGAACTGATACAGTTGCAAAAGGAACTTGAGAACGAACTGGCTGATAATATTTTGAATTTCTGGGTAAACAAAGTTTATGACCCCGAAAGAAGAACATTTTTTGGAAAAGTTTCCAATTTCAATAAAACATTTCCTGAAGAGCCACATTCAGCAGTTTTATTAACCCGCATTCTTTGGACATTTTCAGCGGCCTACCATTCTTTTTCAGAAAACGGGGATTACAAAAAAATGGCCGATGAAGCGTACCGGATTTTAATGGAAAATTTTTGGGACAATCATAATGGCGGAATTTTCTGGTGTGTGAATCCCGACGGAAGCCCGGCAGATACAAAAAAACAGTTTTATGCCCAGGCATTTTTTATTTATGCCCTCTCGGAATACTACCGGGCTTTCAAAAACGAAACGGTAAAACAACTGGCGGTTTCCATGTTTATGCTTCTTGAAAAATATGGCGGCGATCCGCAATTTGGCGGATATG
>JAFGDX010000355.1 GCA_016931875.1 Prolixibacteraceae bacterium | reverse complement strand
TCTGGCAAATTCAATATCTTCCTCTGGCAGAAGGAACATCTGAAGAATAATTTTAGTAAATTGGAGACCAAAATTGGCCGGATAAAAAGCGCAGGCATTTGCAACATAATTTAAAACCAGCAAAATGAAAAAAACGCATCTTCTTCTGTTTTTCCTTGTTTTTTACCTCTTTGCTTTTTCTGAAAAACCGGTTCGTGTGATGCTGGTTACCGGCGGGCATTCGTTTGACACACTTCCGTTTTTTGAACTGTTTGACGCGCTGGAAGGAGTAGAATACCAGCATTTTGAACAACCCGTTGCCAACCGGGCCATTGCCAACGGACTGGGCGAGTATTTTGATGTGCTCGTTTTTTACGATATGTGGCAGGAAATTACACAGCCTGAAAAAAATGCCTATATTCATCTCACCAAATTGGGCAAACCTTTCCTTTTTCTGCATCACTCACTGGTTTCGTACCAGCAATGGAATGAGTTTGAAAAGATCATCGGAGGCAAGTATGTGGAAAAAAATCCCAACATTTCTCCCGATAAATTATCCACCTACGAGCACGATGTATGGGTTTACATTCAACCTGTCGGAGATCACCCGTCAACCAAAGGTTTTGGCAGCTTTCGTTTTTTTGACGAAGTATACGGAAATACCCGGGTTTCAAACACAGTACTCCCTGTTTTAACAACCAAACATCCCAAAAGCAACGAAACAATTGGCTGGGAGAATCATTACAATTTATCAAAAATTGTGTATATTCAGCCGGGCCATGATTACCGCACCTACGAAAAAGAAGAATACAGAAAACTTATAAAACAAACAATATTTTACCTGGCCGGTATAAACTGACCGGCTGTGGAAAGGTAAATCCTGAATGTAGAATTCGGGTAAATTTTTTATACACTAAACCGAAAAATTAGATCTGATTATGAAAGAAGTAAATCAAAAACGACTTTTTATTGCGAGTTGTCTGGCATTGCTTGTTACGGCAATAACCTTTGCCATCAGGGCAAAAATTGAGGGGGTATTCACGGAAGATTATGGTCTTACCAAAGAACAGGTAGGCCGTGCATTTGGACCGGCGTTCTGGGGATTTGCCGTAGCCATGTTTGCAGGCGGGTATTTTATCGACATTGTAAAAACAAAAACCGTTGTGTGGATGGCATTTGGGCTGCATCTGGTGGGTATTGTTTTATTGCTGATGGCCAAAGATTTTACCTCCCTTTTTCTGGCCAATGTGTTTATAGGGCTTGGCAACGGGAGTGTGGAAGCTGCCTGTAACCCGTTGGTGACAACCCTTTTCCCTGATAAAAAGACAAAAATGTTAAACCGTTTTCATGTTTGGTTTCCCGGCGGAATTGTAATTGGAAGTTTGCTGGCTGCACTGGTAATGGATGAAATGAATTTGTCGTGGCAGGTTTTGGTAAGTTTGTTGTTTATTCCGCTGGCGTTGTATGGTTTTTTGTTTTTCGGGCAGAAAATTCCCGAAACAGAGCGTGTTACAAGTGGGGTTTCATACAAGGATATGATGCGAAATGTGGGCGCGCCGGTGACCATAACGCTTGCGGTAATACTGATGATCCTGGTGGCTACTGTTCCTTCATTTACCGTCAGTTTCGACAGCGCCTTGCCTTTTGTGATTGTGGGTGTCATTTTAGTAGCTATAGTTGTGGAAGGACGGATTGTGAATAAAATCACTTTGCTATTCCCGTTTATCTTTTTCTGTATGTTGCTTACTGCATCAACTGAATTGGGAACGACCCAGTGGATCAATGCTTTGCTGGCCGAAAACGGCATTGGCCCGATGATAATACTGGCGGTGGTAACCGGAATTATGGCGGTTGGACGGTATTTTGCCGGTTCACTGATTCATCGTTTAAATACAACCGGTGTTTTGTTGGGTTCTGCGATTATTTCAACCGCGGGTTTGTTGTTGTTAAGTATTGCAAAAGGCCCGGCAATGACGGTGGCTTCAGCCGCTGTGTTTGCCATTGGCGTTTGTTATTTCTGGCCAACCATGATTGGTGCTGCTTCGGAATTTACGCCTAAAACAGGCGCCCTCGGGATGTCCATTCTGGGCGGGGCAGGTTTTGTTGCCACCTCCATGGTTTTGCCCATTATGGGAAAATCAATTGAAACCGCAGGCGCGCATATTACGCTGAGGAACATGTCGGTTTTACCCATCATTCTGATTGTGGCATTTATCATTTTAACCATTCTTGTTAAAAACCATAAACCCACGGCGGAATAAATTGTAAAAGCTGCTCCCTGAAAGGTGTAAACGGGAGGGAGCAGCTTTTGCTTTCTGTATAAAATCAGGAAGAACATGTTGTACATTTTGCTCATCGGTCTTGCTGCCGGTGCCATCGCCGGATTAATTGTGCGGGGACGTGGCTACGGTTTTATTGTCAACCTGATTGTGGGAATGGCCGGCGCTTATCTGGGGCACTGGCTGTTCGGTAAACTGGGTATTCATATCCACGGAGGAATCATCGGAGCTTTGCTTATGGCTGTGGCCGGCGCTGTAGTTTTGCTTTATATCGTCGCTCTTTTAAAAAAGATTCTGGACAAATAGCATTTTATTTTCTGGTTAATGGTTAAAATCCTGCAATTTCATCGCAGCTACTTTTTCTATAAATTTCCATTTTAAAATGAAGTAGATTTGAGTACAGAGTACGAGATTTGAGTAGTGAGTATAAAGATTTGAGTACAGAGTACAAAGATTTGACTAAGAATTATTCTGCAATTTCTAATTACTCAATACTCATTTCTCAATACTCATTACTCAATACTCATGTCTGCTTTGTTCATTATTTTTTTTGAATTTTATTCAATCTTAAACCTATGTACTTCCAGTGCATCGTGGTTTAGTTTTCAAAACGTTCCTGGTACAACTGTTTTTCTTCCTCTGTGTATCTTTTTAATGCACTTTCAGGAATCGTTGTATATTCTTTTACGGATTTTATTTCCGGCGCTTCGGTTACGGTATTTACTCCCTGCGAGTTTTTAACCAGTTGAAAGGAATCATACAAATCACCGGTAACCGTAAAAACATTTACTTCCATTGTATTTCCGTTTACCGAAATATCCTGGTACAACTGCACTTGCGAACCCACTCTGTCGCTCCAGCGGTTTACATTTAACCCATACATTTTCGGGCCTGATACCGACACCATGTACATGGGTGGATTTTTACATTCTTTACCCACATTTTCAAGGTTTTGCCCGCGGCAGTAAGTATGGTCGTGCCCCTGCAATACCAAATCAACGCCATATTTTTCCAGAATGGGCTGAACCACTTTTCTGTAGTCGTCGTTGTCTCGTCCCTGCGAGCAGGAATACACCGGGTAGTGGGTAAAAACCACGGTCCAGCGGTTCGGGTTTTCGGAAAGCACCTTGTGCAGCCATTTTTCAGTGTTGATGCG
>JAFGDX010000354.1 GCA_016931875.1 Prolixibacteraceae bacterium | reverse complement strand
TCGGTAAACAATCCGCCATAAAATTTACTGTTGCTTTCAATTGCGTTGGCACGTAAATCAGAAACGGTAATCGTCCCCGATTCCTTATCGTAGGTGTTGGTACGCAAATCTTTTTGCAGGGTAACTTTTAACGAGGCCTGTTTTTCTTCACTCAATTGTTCATAAGGAACTCCTTCCGATTCCATGGCCAGCTGATTGAGCATAAAAACGGCTTCCTTGTGCAGCCAGTCGGCGCTCCAGTCGGGCGCCTGGTAGGCACCGTGCCCCCAAACCGTACCCAATTCCTGGCCGCCAACCGATTGCCAGACATTCTGCCCGTCTTTTATGTCTTGCCCGGTAAAAAGTACCTGTCCGCTTTCAGTAACAACTTTTTCAGGTACGGGAGGTGCTTCCCTGTAAATTTCTTTTCCGTAATACAATAATACTCCAAACGAAATAACCATAACGGCAATAAAGCCCAGCCATAATTTTCTTGCTTTCATCATAAGTTGGTTTTGTAAAATGAATATTAAGTTAATTTGCTAATTCCAAAGCTTTTGGGAAAAGAATGTTGTTTTCGAGGTGAACGTGTGCATGTAAATCATCTTCAAACTGTTCAAGCAGTTTAAATGTTACACGGTAAGTACTGCAGGCATCGGCGGGCAACAGGTAGCCATTTGTAATGTGGTTGATTTCGTCCATTGCGCCTCCTGCAAAATCGTGCTCTTTCAGCATTCGCGTAATTTCAGATTTTATGGTGGTTTTTGCCTCTTCCGAACCGCTGTTTATCAATTCTTTTATGGCCGGGAAAAGAACTTCTTCCTCGTTTTTCATATGCTGCAGCAACTCGGTATTAATTTGTTCAAAAAGATGTGCAACTTTTATTAATTCAGGATGATTTTCACCATGAACATTCGAGATTTTTTGTGTATAAAAAACCAGGTCAGGTAAATTTTTCAAAACAAATTTATGATGCGTGTTTACAATATAATCACTTAAAAAAACCGGATCCCAGTTTTTAAAATTCATAAACTCATTGTTGGGAGCCTCTTTTATTTTACTGATTTCACGCACAAGTTCCTCTTCACTGATTCCTATTTCCCGACAGGCTTCGGAGAGCGTTTGTTTGCCGCCACAGCAAAAATCGATTCCCACCTTTTTAAAAACCGACGAAGTGCGAAAATCATCGGCTACTATCTCTCCTACCATTGCATCTTTTAGTTGAAGTTGTTCCATTTCTGTATCGTTTCAATAATTAAAATTTCGCTACAAATATATAAAAATATTTTACCAAAAGACTAAAAGGTCTCTTAGTGATTGGTATTTTTTACTACTTTTGTCTTCAGATTATAAAAACTACATTTTGTGTTTAAAAAAGAGACGGAATATGCCTTAAGGGCACTGGTTTACATACAATTGCAAAACTATAAAAAACGACGGCCCGGAATTGCTGAGATTGCTTCCGAAATTGAAACACCCCAGTCGTTTACCGCCAAAATATTGCAGCGGCTGGTAAAACAGGGGTTTGTTGAATCGATGAAAGGAATTAACGGCGGGTTCTTTTTTGACTCTTCCAAAGAAGACCTCCCTCTAAAAAAACTGATTGTTTCGATTGAAGGGGATTCGCTGTTTACGGGCTGCGGTTTTGGATTAAAACACTGTGATGACAATAATCCCTGCCCTTTGCACGAAAGTTATGCACCCATCCGCGATGCCATCAACAAACTGGTTACAGAACAAACAATTCAAAGCCTGGCACAAAAATACAACACCAACGAAAAAATAACTCTAAACAGGTTAATTCCAGCGGGTTAAAATTACTCATTCCAGTCGAGCAATCTTTTTTCACCCTCAAGGTTTTGAATTTCTGAAATCTCCTGCGAAACTTCTGCGACGCCTTTGTAGGTTCCGTTTTCGTCGCGGATGGCAAAATACTGAATCAGAAATTTCTGCCCTTTTTTGTCAATCCAAAACGAGGCAACATCTTTTTCCCCGCTTCTGAATGCTTTCACAATTTGTTCCACCACATGCACGCTTTCCGGCGGATGACAATTATGCACATCGCGGCCAATGATGGCTTTGGTACGCGGGAAAATCCGTTTTTTGGGAGCCGAAAAATAATTCACTTTATTGTGCTCGTCAACAAACGTAATGTCAACCGGCAGATGATTCAAAAGAAGCCGGATTTGTTCGGCACTCAAACGGCCCGTTTCCAAATCAACACGGTTTTCTTTTTCTCCGCTTGTGTCCTCTGTTTCAGGTAGCGTTTCCGGCTGATAAAACGGGAAACCAATGTGCAGGCTCTCGCTGAAAAGCCGATTAAGCACTTTTTCCGGAATCACATCCTGCACCAGCGGATACAAAATTCGTTCTTCCCTGAATTTGATGGCATAAATAGTAAAAAACAGGTCGCCTGAAAGACGGTTGAACTGCGCCAACCCGAAATTTTGTCCTGCCAGTTCCTTCTGAACAAGTTTCAGATTTCGTTTAATATCATCGTGAAATGACCACATTACCGAGAGGCAGCGGAATTCGGGAATATGTTGTTCAATTACCGGAAACAGAATATTTTCCTTGATGAGATAATACTGTGTCAACTTTTCTATTTCGCTGAATTTTTGAGCAAGCAATTGTTTTAAATGACCATTTTCGGGCTGCAGGTTAATTTGCCGAATAAGTGGTTTCATTGCTTTGAGTTGCTCGTCAAGCACCCGGTTGTTTTCGGTTAAACACCCCAGGTAACTTTCTTTGGCCGGCGGGTAATACGGGTAACTTTCAATGGTTTTATACAGTAAATTCAATAATTTGTTGATGCCCCGTTTTAAATCGTTCATCGGAATTTTCAGCAACACCAGCCGGTCGACTACCGAAATAACATCGGCTGGCACCGCCGACTCAATCAACTTCTGGTTTTCCTGCACCAGTTTGGCAAGTTGTTCGCTTTTTAAAATTCCCTCAAAAAGTTTTACAAGGCCTTCTACCCGTACTTTTTTATGCTCTGTAAATTCCGACATGTTCTGTACTTCATTTTTTTCAAAAATACAAAATCAGAAATTTATCCGGGCATAAACCAAAATGGAAACGATTACTGTTTATTCCATTTTGTGATTTTACCTTCGGGTTGAAAATACGGAAAACCAATTTCCATACTTTCCCCGTAAAGCGAATTCAACACGGGTTCCGAAATCGAGTCCTGCACAATGGTATACAAAATTCGTTCTTCCCGGAACTTTATTTCATACATAATCAGAAGCAATTCGCTAACCAGGCCGTTAAACTCATTCAGGTCTGTTTTTTCCGATGAAAGCAACTCCAGTGCCCGTTTTAATTTGCTTTTTATTTCGTTGTGGCACGAGGTCATCACCGACAAACAACCATGTTCTGTGATGTGCTTTCTGATTTCAGGAAAAAGGATGCTCTCTTTAATTTCATAATAACTCCGGTACTTATTCAAATCGGTAACGGCGTGGATTAATTTCTGCTTGGCTTCCTGGTTTTCGGGGGTGTTATTTAACTGTTTTAACAGTGGTTGAATGTTTTCCAGTTTTCCGTCGAGTATCCGGTTGTTTTCCAGCAGGCAGCCAAGATAACTTTCGGGCGACGGCGGATGATACGGATAATTTTCAATCACCGGCCTGATAACGGCCATCAAATTATTGATCCCCCTTTTTATTTTATCCATCGGAAAATCGAGCGACACAAGCCGGTCAACCAGCAGCGCCACATCAGCAGGCCCACAGTTTTCAATCAACTCGCGGTTACCGGCAACCGCAATCAACTCTTCTTCTTTTGTAAAATCCTGAAAAACGGATAAAAGAAGATCCACGCGTTCTTCTGTTTCAGTCACAATTTTTGTTTTTAAAATCAATTCAGTAGTTCCTGCAATATTATTTCAATTTCATGAAACAGAATATTTTTTTTGCAGAAATTCAAAAAAACTGAACAAATGCTTAATGTTAAATTATTTTTCAGCAGATAGTTTTATAAGGATTCTTTAAGACTCTAAAAATATTTTTATTTTGAAACGCTCAATAAAGAACAATCTCAAAAAAATACAGATGAAAAAAACCATGCTTCTGTCCGTTTTTCTGTTTTCTTCCCTTCTCCTTTTGGGTCAAACCGAAAAAAAACCACTTACCCATGATGATATTTTGAAGTGGGAACGGATTACCGAACAACACATTTCTAACAACGGAAAATACATTGTGTACAAACAGGAACCCTGGAAAGGCGACCCCACACTCAAAATTACAACGCCCGCGGGCAGGGAACTGGC
>JAFGDX010000037.1 GCA_016931875.1 Prolixibacteraceae bacterium | reverse complement strand
TAAAATTCTTCTTTTGTGGGATGTTCAGGGCTGCATGCATTAAACACTTCGCCCCAAATCTCGTTTTCTATCAGCAAAAAAAGAATAGCGACACAATCATCGCGGTGAATAAGATTAACCGGCGAATTGCCGGCCACTTTCCTTTTCCCGGCCATAAAACGCGCCGGATTACGATTCTCGCCGATTAAACCTCCAAACCTGACAATGGTGGACTGAGCACCCGGAAGATTCAACAACAAGTTTTCGGCTTTGAGCAGAGCCTGCCCCGATGCTTTTTCGGGGTTTCCCTCCTGTCCTTCGGAAACCAGGCCGTTTTTCGATTCGTAAACCGAGGTTGAGGAAATAAATATTACTTTAGAAATATTCATTTTCTGAACTTCGCGGGCAATCTGCTCCACTTGTTTTGGAAATTCCTCCACGATATTTTCTGTTCTCCGGGGAGGAATGCTGCAAATCAGAACATCGGTATTAAAAAAACTGTTGTAATCGATGATCATACGATCGGGTTCAACACGAATGTGATAGGTTTGAATACCGGTGAACTCCAGCCTGTTGTAACTTTCGGAAGTTGCCGCAGAACCTTTCACTATGTACCCTTGCGACATTAGTTTTCTGCCAAGAGCTGTTCCTAACCAGCCACAACCCAATATGGAAATTGTTTTTGCCATAACCTTCTTTTTTTAAATCATTTATTTGGTTGATTTTGTTGCATTTTTCACTGCTTCTCTGGTGCAGCAAAAAGGTGAGTTCTGTCAACCGGAATCAGTGTCTGAACTCCTTCCCTTCCCTGATTTCTTTTACATATTTTTTACGAATAACAAAATCGCCCAAACGTTCCCCTTCATTTTTTGATTCAGAAAAATCTTTAAAAATGGGGTCCAGTTCCTGCAGAATCTCCTCTTCGGCAATGGTTTCCCTGTACAAACTGTTTAAGCGGGTTCCCTCAAAACTTCCTCCAAGATACAGGTTGTAGTAACCGGGTGATTTCCCAATCAGCCCAATTTCGGCGAGGTAGGGTCGGCCGCAGCCATTGGGGCAGCCGGTCATACGAATTACAATTTCTTCTTTTGTCAGGCCATATTTTTCAAGTCTGTTTTCCAGTTTCGAAATCAGTGAGGGCAGGTATCTTTCGGCTTCTGAAAACGCCAGCGGACAGGTAGGCAGCGCAACACAGGCAATCGAATTTTTTCGTAACCCTGAAATTCCGTTGGGTGAAACATTGTATTTGGCAAGAATGGAATCAATTTCTGCCTTCACTTTCGCGGAAACACCGGCCATGATTACATTCTGATTTCCGGTGAGAATAAAATGCCCGTCCGTAATTTTAGCCACTTCCCGCAGCGCTGATTTCATTTGTTGCCGGCCGCTGTTCTGTACCCGGCCGCCTTCCACAAAATAGGTGAGGTGCCATTTGTTGTCGGTCCCCTTTTTCCATCCGTAATTATCGCCGGTTCGGGCAACGGTAAACGGTTTGGCTTTTTCAAAAGAATAGCCGAGATATTTTTCCACTTCGGCAACAAACCATTCAAGCCCAAGCCTGTCGATGGTGTATTTGAGACGTGCCTGTTTCCGGTTTTGACGGTCGCCGTTGTCGCGCTGCACCAGTACCACTTTTTCGGCCACTTCCAAAACCTGGTGGGGGTAACAAAAACCAATCACATTGCCCGTTCGCGGATAGGTTTCGGGCTTCCCGAATGTAGAGCCCAAACCACCGCCTGCCACCACATTGTAGCCCACAATCTTTTCTTTTTCAACAATGGCAATAAAACCCAAATCCTGCGAAAAAATATCACAATCGTTTTGCGGCGGAATAATGATTCCGATTTTGAACTTCCTCGGTAAATACCGTTTTCCGTAAATGGGTTCCACCTCATCTTTACTGTTGGCCACCAGCTTTTTATCGAGCCATATTTCGTGGTATGCTTTTGTTTTTGGCAGTAAGTGGCTTCCAATTTTTTGGGCGAGTTCAATTACCTCGGGGTACAATACTGATTCGGCCGGATTGGCATGACACATAACATTGCGGTTTACATCGCCGCAGGCAGCAATGGTATCGAGCAGGCGGTCGTTGATTTTCTGAATGGTACCTTTCAGATTTTTTTTGAGCACCCCGTGTAACTGAAAAGTTTGCCGGGTGGTTATTTTTAGTGTTTCGTTGGCATACTGGTTTGAAAGATCATCCATTTGCAGCCACTGTTGCGGACTTACCACGCCACCGGGAATTCTCACCCGGATTAAGAATGAATATTCGGGTTCGAGTTTCTGCAGTTTTCGTTCTTTATCGGTGTCGCGGTTGGTTTGCTGGTAAATTCCGTGAAATTTTGAAAGTTGCGCATCGCTGGCGCGGATGGCCCCGGTAATCGGGTCGGCCAAACTTTCCGGCAAAGTGCCGCGCAGGTAATTGCTGTCGTATTTTATTTTCTCAACTTCAGATAATTCTTCCCATAGAATCGCGTCATTCATGATTAATTTTTTAGGTTATAAAATCGAAATTCAGATCCGTTTATTTACCTGAAAGAAAAAATCAGACAATCAGAGTAAACAGTACTTTTCAGGTAAATACGGACAATCAGTTGTTGTTAATATACATCGGTTTGAAATCGTTTTTCCTTCTTTAATTTTTTGAGGTATTTTTCAGCCTGTTCTTCACTTATTCCGCCTTCGGTACGGATAATTTCCAAAAAAGTACTGGTTACATCGGTGGCCATGTTTTTCCGGTCGCCACAGAGATAAAAATGGGCCCCGTTTTCTATCCAGTTAAAAATTTCTTTCCGGTTTTCCCTGAGTTTATGCTGCACATAAATTTTCTCTTGCTGGTCGCGCGAAAAGGCTACATCCATTCTCTCGAGCAGTTTCTTTTCCAAAAGTTTTTGCCACTCGGTTTGGTACAAAAAGTCGGAATGAAACCGTCGGTCGCCAAAGAAAAGCCAGGTATTTCCTTTTATTCCCAAACTTTCGCGTTGTTGCATAAAAGCGCGGTAGGGAGCAATTCCGGTACCCGCGCCAACCATAATAATTTTGGCGCCGTTTGCCGGAAGCCGGAACCCGGGGTTCTTTTCAATATAAACCGGGATTTTGTCGTCCTGGTCAATAAAGTCGGCCAAATTGGATGAACAGGCTCCAAAACGCTGGCGCTTTTTCTTTTCAAAACTAACGACCGAAACGGTGATGTGCACTTCTTCGCCCACACTTTGCATACTGGAAGAAATGGAATACAAACGCGGGGGAAGCGGTCGTAAAATCCCAATCAGTTTGTTCACATTCCATTCAAAAGGAAAATCCTCCAGAAGGTCAAGCAAATCGCATCCGTACATATATTCGTCCAGCTTTTTATCATTGTCCAGAATTTCTTTGAGTTGGGCATTTTTTGTGTGTTCGTAATACTTTTGCAGCGAATCAAAAGTCATTACGGTAATTTCGTAATGATAGGTGAGTGCGTTTACCAACGACACCTCTTCGTCTCCAAAAGCCACATTTTTTCCCGGGTCGAAACCTGCTTTCTGAATTATCTGTTCAACCAGTTCGGGTGGGTTTTTTGTAAATACACCCACCGAATCTCCAGGCTCGTAAGTTAACCCCGAGCCTTCAAGCGAGAGTTCCAGGTGATACACTTCTTTATCCGAACCATTTCCGGTTATTCTCACTTTATCGAGCACAGTAGCCTGGAAAGGATTCTTTTTTGAATATTCGGTAACCGGAGTTTCAGCAGCAGGGATTGGAGCAACTACGGTGGTTTGCTCTACTGCTGTTTCAACTGTGGCAGTGGTTTTTGCCGGGGTTAAATTCAGCAATAAATTGTTCATCCAAACTTCGGCCGTGGTTTCGTAATCCACATCGCATTTTGCCAGAGGTGTCACCGGAAAACCCCCTTTCTTTTTTATTGCATTGTAAATTTCCTCTCCTGTCTGACAAAAATTGCGGTAGGTTTTATCGCCCAGCGCCAGCACCGAAAAGCTAAGATTTTCAAGTTTCGGGGCACGTTTCGCGGTAATAAAAGTATGAAATTCTTCTGCCATATCGGGCGGATCGCCTTCGCCGTGGGTACTTACAATTATGGCCACATTTTCTTCTTCTTTTAATTTTTTCGGATCATAATCGTACATGCTGAGCAGGTTTACCTTCACATTTTTAAAGGTTGCTTTTTCAGCCAGTTTTTTGGCCACTTCTTCGGCATTGCCCGTTTCGGTACCAAACAAAACAGTAAGGTTAGCCACGTGTGCGGTTTGCGTAACGGTTTCAGTAACCGATGACTGCACCTGAACTGCAGCACCATTCAAACCGTTCAATCCGGCCATCCGGCCTTCCAAAAAACCATTCAGCCAGATAATCTGTTCGGCTGTTACATCTTTTACCAGTTCATTTAAAGCAATTCTCTGCTTTTCACTTAATGGATTTGATTTTAGACTCATTTTTATTATTGTAATAACGTTCAGTTAAAAATTCACTAATTTCATTTCGAAGCCGGATGGATTCATACACATCTTCGCCGTTTGAACCCACAGCAACGGTAATTTTCCCGTTTTTATAAATGGCCGGCGAAACAAACTGGCACAATTCAGGCTGGTCGTGAATATTCACCAAAACGCCCATTTCTTTTCCATCCAAAAGAATTTGCTTGTCCAGTGTGTAATTGTTTGTGCACGAATACAACATAAAATACCCTTTCAAATGTTCTTTCCGGTAGGTCATTTCCCGGTATTTTACACCGCTTTGTTTTATTTCGTTGCAAACATTGGCGGCCAGAACTTCCACGCTGGCATCAAACCGTTGCAATATTTTCAATTTTTTGAAGGCGCTTTGCCCGCCCCCAATAATCAAAATTTTTTGCCCTGAAATATCAATCGAAATGGGCAGAAAATTCTTTTTCATCGTATGTTTATTAAATTTCGTATTCAATTGGTGTTTCTTTCATTCTTCCGAAATTGCTTTTATTCCAGGCTCTTTCGTGCAGAAAGTAAAGTGCCATTTTTGTAAACAATTCAACCCCGCCAATGGTTATGGCAAAATTCACATTTCCAACAATTATCCATGAAATTATGATCGTATCAATGGTTCCCACGGTTCTCCACGAGATGGTTTTTACAATGCTCCTGCTTCTTTTCTCCACAATTTTCACATTTTTATTTTCCATATCTCCATTCTGTATTTTTGAAATATAAAAACGCACCGTTTTGCCAACTCCTCAACCATTTCCGGTTTCCCTGCTTATTCTGAAAAAAAAAGCCCTCCTGCTATTTTGCAGAAGGGCCGTAAACCTTTAAAAATTATACGCTTTATATTTTCAACTCCTTCTGCATAAAATATCCATCACAACACATACAAACCATACATGCCATCCAATTTATTTTTATGTCAGAAGAATATTGTTTCATATTTTTGTGACTTTTATCACATTTTGCAAATGTAAATGAATATTTTTCTTTTCAAACTTTTTTGTCATCTTTTTTTTATCCAGTCTAAATAAATTAACAAAACAGTAAAAAGGGAGGGACTTCCCCACAAAATTCGCACCTGAAAGCAGTAAAACAAGGAAATAGAGCAAGGTTGGCAAATTTGCACCAAGTAACTCACAATAAAACAATTACAACACAAAACCAAAAACAGGACAAGCAGGTAAAAAACTGAAAAATAAGCACTTAAAAAATCAGTCAAAAAAAATAAGGTTATACAACATTTGCTCCGGGGAATGTGACTCTTGATTGTTAATAAATTATTACTAATTTTGGTGACCTTTTTAATGATTGAATCCGCAAAGAGGGAAAAGCTCCGGGTAAAATTCACCACACCAGGTAATTGCACAAGCCGGAAAAAACAAAACACGTTCTGACAGTTTGAATTACATATTTAAAATATTAACTAAAACATATACGCGTGAAAGTTTATAAAACAAATCAAATCAGAAACATAGCATTAATTGGTAATGCTGGCAGTGGGAAAACCACCCTTGCAGAAGCGATGCTTTTCGAGGGTGGCGTGATAAACAGAAAAGGTGAAGTAACCGCTAAAAACACCGTTTCAGACTATAACGACATTGAGCACGATTATGGCAATTCTGTACTTCCCAGCTTATTATATACCGAGAAAAACGGAATAAAAATCAATATTCTCGATGCTCCGGGAATGGATGATTTGTGTGGCGGGGTTGTTTCGTCGTTGAACGTAACCGACCTGAGTTTGATGGTAATTAATGCCACCAACGGTGTTGAAGCAGGTACCGAGGCGGCTGGCCGTCATGCAGAGAAAGCAAATTCTCCCATGGTATTTGTTTTCAACCAGCTCGATCATGACAACTCCAATTTCGATGCTGCGCTGGAATCATGTAAATCTTCATTTGGAAATAAAATAACCATTGTACAATACCCGGTTGATGCAGGGCCAAATTTCAGTTCCATTATCGATGTGCTGAAAATGAAAATGTACAGGTACAACGACAAAGGCGAAGTTGAAGTTTTGGACATTCCGGATTCGGAAATGGACAGAGCCGAGGAACTGCATAATGAACTGGTTGAAATGGCGGCCGAAAACGAAGAGGCCTTAATGGAACTTTATTTCGACAAGGGCAGCTTAACCGAAGACGAAATGCGTAAAGGGATGAAACTGGGAATGTTGCAGCGCGACTTGTACCCGGTGTTCTGCACCACGGCCCGAAAAAGTATTGGGGTTGGCCGTTTACTGGAGTTTATTGCCAACATTGCACCGGCACCCAACGAACGGGAAATGCGGAGCATCGTTAGTGGGAAAGCGGTTAAAATGAACGAATCGGAACCACCCAGTTTGTTTGTTTTCAAAACAGCTGTTGAACCTCACGTAGGCGAAATTACCTTCTTTAAGGTAATGTCGGGGAAAATTCAGGAAGGCATGGATTTAATAAACAGCAAAACCGGGAATAAGGAACGTTTGTCGCAGGTATTTGTTGCCGCTGGCAAAAACCGTGAAAAGGTAGATGAACTGGTCGCCGGTGACCTTGGATGTACCGTAAAACTGAAAGAAACCAAATTTAACCAAACCCTTACCACCAAAGAAGCGGACACACGGTTTGAGCCCATCACCTTCCCTTCATCGAGACATACCGTAGCTGTAAAAGCAGAAAATGATTCGGATGACGAAAAAGTTGGTGAAGTGCTGAACAAATTAAAATATGAAGACCCGACATTTGTTGTTGAATATTCAAAAGAATTAAAACAATTACTGGTTCACTGCCAGGGCGAATATCACATCAACGTACTGAAGTGGTATTTCGACAATGTGCACAAAATTGAGGTAAACTATCTTCAGCCAAAAATTCCTTACCGCGAAACCATTACCAAACCGGC
>JAFGDX010000004.1 GCA_016931875.1 Prolixibacteraceae bacterium | reverse complement strand
TTGGCGGCATCCATCAAATCTTCGTCGATGGTAATGCTGCCCACATACTGCAGGTTGGCTTCGGTAACCGTTACTTTATGTATTTTCGATTTACAAACTTCAATTTGCATCACCTTGTCCTTTCAGTTCAAAACCATATTGTCAATTAACCTGACCTTGCCGCAAAATGCTGCAACACAGGCCACCTTTGTATTTTCTTCATTGCGGTTGTTAACCGGCTGAAGACTTGTTTCATCTACTATTTCAATATATTCAACATGCAGGAACGGGTTTTTGTTGATGGTTTCCCTCATCCATTCAGCAAGCTCTTGTACGGATTTTTGCCCGGCAAGTTCTTTTGCTTTAAAAAGCGTTTCCGAAATAACAGCCGCATTTTTCCGTTCTTCGGCGCTTAACAGTTCGTTGCGCGAACTCATGGCCAGCCCGCTTTTTTCGCGGACAATCGGGCAGGGAACAATTTCCACCGGCAGCCCAAGTTGCTGTACCATGTTTTTAATGATGGCCAGTTGCTGAAAATCTTTTTGGCCAAAATAGGCTTTGTCGGGTTTTACCAGGTCAAAAAGTTTGCTCACCACCTGTGCCACCCCGTTGAAATGGCCGGGGCGGTGTTTTCCCTCCATCACGGTTTCCAGCGCACCAAAATTAAATTTCCGGGTATCGGGTTCCGGGTAGATTTCCTCAACGGCCGGCGCAAAAACCAGTGTAACACCCGCTTCTTCGAGCAATTGCAAATCGGCCTCCAGGTTGCGCGGGTAACGTTCCAAATCTTTCGGGTCGTTAAACTGGGTCGGATTTACAAAAATGCTTACCACAACCACAGGGTTTTCTTTCAGCGCCCTTTTAACCAGCGAAATGTGCCCCCTGTGCAGGGCACCCATAGTTGGCACCAGCCCTACGGTTTTGCCGCCGGGCAGCCGGTGCAGGTAGTCCTGTAAATCGTTAACGGTTTTAACCAGTTTCATTCCCCTGAAATTTAACGGTGCAAAGTAAATAAAATTAATTCGGAATTCAGGAAGAAATGCAAACAGACCTGCCATCAGATAACATACGAAATAAGGGCCAATTGAATATTCAGGATATTTTTATTACCTTTGCGGACTGTTATAAACTGCGCAAACGGTCAATGGAAAAGAAAAAGATCCTTTATATTTCACAGGAAATCACCCCATATTTACCCGAATCCGAGATGTCGGAAATTGCCCGTTACTTACCACAGGGAGTCCAGGAACGGGGCCGGGAAATACGCACCTTTATGCCGCGTTATGGCTGTGTAAACGAACGAAGAAACCAGTTGCACGAGGTAATTCGTTTGTCGGGGATGAACCTGGTAATAAACGACACCGACCACCCGCTGATAATAAAAGTGGCCTCGATACAAACGGCGCGGATGCAGGTATATTTTATCGATAATGAGGATTATTTTCACCGCAAACATCTGTTGGCCGACTCAAAAGGCAAAGAGTTTGAAGACAACGACGAACGGGCCGTGTTTTTTGCCCGCGGGGTTTTGGAAACCGTTATCAAACTGCGCTGGGCGCCCGATATTATCCATTGCCACGGCTGGCTGACATCGCTGGTTCCGCTGTACATAAAAAAATATTATTACAACGACCCGCTTTTCAGAAATTCAAAAGTTGTTTACTCGGTTTACAACGATGATTTTCAAAAACCGCTGGATCCGGCGTTCAGCGAAAAACTGCTCCTGGAAGGAATTACCCCTGAGGATGTGAAAATGGTCAGCAACCCCACCTACGAAAATGTATCGAAAATGGCTGTCAATTATTCCGACGGGGTTATAAAAGGCTCGGAAACTATCAACAACGAGGTTGAAAAATACATACAGTCATCCAAAAAACTATTCCTCGGTTATCAGAACAAAGAAACTTACATTGATGCGTATAACGAGTTTTACGATAAAGTTTAAGTGTTAAAAGATTGAATTTTATCTAAAAAAAAGCAAATATGCAATCAAAACCCTGCGGCTATCGTTTGTTTTTTTATACGTTTGTGTAACTTTTTGAAAAAGCCCGATTGTGAATTAATTAATGAAGCTATTACGTGAAAATCAATTCAAACAATAAACACCGGATTTTGCTGGCGGTGCTGGTTTTGGCAACGCTAATACTGACGCG
Source organism: Prolixibacteraceae bacterium (assembly GCA_016931875.1). Taxonomy (GTDB): domain Bacteria; phylum Bacteroidota; class Bacteroidia; order Bacteroidales; family Prolixibacteraceae; genus Draconibacterium. Next base: position 1,334 of record JAFGDX010000004.1, on the reverse strand, counting down.
TTGCAAAAAATACGACGATTTGGGGATGGAACTTTTACCCTCCACCGATTTAATTACGGTAAAAAATACGGTTTTAAAAGATGATATTTCCGCGTTTACCATACGCGAAGATTCCATCCGCACCGACAGATCCCCAAAAAGCCTGCTCGGAAGTTTTAACGACCCGGTTTTTGGAAATACCACCATCGATTTTGCTACCCATTTCAGGCTGGTTGCTTATCCTGATTATGGTGAAAACCCGGAAGCAGATTCCATTTTCCTGTATCTCTATTACCGGGGCCTTTACGGTGATACCGTAACCACCCAGCGGATTCGGGTTTTTGAAATGGAAGAACGGCTGTATGCTGATACCACCAGTACCACGGGAGGAACATCGGCTTATCCGTATTATCAGAACGTGGATCTGAAAAGTATGGCTTCAGACCAGCCGTTGGGTGAACTGGAATTTGTGCCCCAAATCAGGCTCGATTCCACCGAAACCGACACCTTTTACCAGGTACTGAAAGTTCCGCTCGACATGTCGCTGGCCGAAAAACTTATCAATGCCGATTCATCGCAAATGATTAGCAACGATGTTTTCCTGAACTTTTTTAAAGGGCTGTATGTGGAAACCGAAAAGGTAAGCGGCGGAGAAGGCGCAATTCTTACCCTTGAAGCGGCGGCCGACAATAGTTTTCAGGGGTCGGCGCTGGTAGTGTATTACAACAACGACGAAAACAAAGCAGAAGAAGAACCCGATACATTGAGTATGCCCTACATTGTAACCGAATTTAGTGCAAGGGTCAATCATATTGAACACGATTACACGGGAACGCCGTTTTTTGAAAATATCACCAGTGGTGTTACCGAAGATTCACTGATTTATATTCAAACCACCGGCGGGCTGGAAGCCAAAATCAACATCGATAATCTTAGTCTCTGGAAAGATTCGGTAAACACGGCCATTAACAAAGCCGAACTGGTTTTTCAGATCGATACCATTGCTTCTGATTTGGAAAATTACCCCGCGCCCGATCAGCTTTTGTTTACTTTTATCGACAGTACCGGACGGGAATATCTTCCCAAAGACTATTCATTTAGCCCGGCATTTTACGGCGGCGCGTTAGATGACGATGATTATACTTACCGGTTTAACATTACCCAGCATTTGCAGCAGATTATTGATGGCGAGCTCGGAAACAGGGGTTTCAGATTAACCACTGCCAATAAAAACAACGAGGCAAATCGGGTGATTCTGAAAGGGAGCACAAGTGAAACCGGAATACGATTGATTATTACCTATTCAAAATTTTTACAGCAGTAGAATTTTAACGGATATAAAAACGGGCGCTTTG
>JAFGDX010000353.1 GCA_016931875.1 Prolixibacteraceae bacterium | reverse complement strand
CTCAATCACAGTGCATGGGATGTTTTTCCCCTCAACACTGAATACGGATGTCATTCCGATTTTTTTTCCAATAATACCAGCCATTTTCGACTACTTTTTAATTATCAAACTTTAATTTCTACTTCTACGCCACTGGGTAATTCCAGCTTCATTAAGGCGTCAATTGTTTTTGCGGTAGAGCTGTAAATATCAATCAAACGTTTGTATGACGACAACTGAAACTGCTCTCTCGATTTTTTATTTACGAAAGTGGAACGCAAAACTGTAAAAACCCTTCTGTGGGTTGGCAGCGGAATTGGACCACTTACAACAGCACCGGTAGTTTTTACCGTTTTAACGATCTTCTCAGCCGACTTGTCAACAAGGTTGTGATCGTACGATTTAAGCTTAATCCTGATCTTTTGACTCATAATGAGAAAATTGTTATAAATTATTTTAATAAATCAACTCTTCCCTGTACATTTTCAAGTACTTTTTCTGCCAGTTGTTTTGGCACTTCCTGGTAGTGGCTAAACTCCATTGATGAAGTAGCGCGCCCGGATGATAAAGTACGCAATACCGTTACATAACCAAATTGCTCGGACAACGGAACTTTTGCATTAAGTACTTTTGCACCGCCTTTGGTTTCCATTCCGGCAATATCTCCCCTGCGACGGTTGAGGTCGCCAATAATATCGCCCATATATTCTTCAGGAGTAACAATCTCCAGTTTCATAATCGGTTCAAGCAATTTAGGCCCTGCTTTTGATGCAGCACTTTTAAATGCTTGTCTCGCACATATTTCAAATGATAACTGATCGGAATCCACGGGGTGAAAAGAGCCGTCAAGCAACGTAACCTTGAGGCTGTCGACCGGAAAACCGGCGAGCGGCCCGTTTGACAATGCATCTTTAAAGCCTTTTTCTACCGACGGAATGTATTCACGCGGAATTCTTCCTCCTTTTACTTCATCAATAAACTGCAAACCATGCACTCCTTCATCCGCCGGTTCAACTTTTACACTGATATCGGCAAATTTTCCACGGCCACCGGTTTGTTTTTTGAATACTTCGCGTAATTCAACCGGCTGACTGATTGCTTCTTTGTATGCCACCTGGGGTGCTCCCTGGTTGCATTCAACCTTAAATTCGCGTCTCAATCGGTCGATCAGGATTTCAAGGTGAAGTTCGCCCATTCCCCGAATTACGGTTTGGCCTGAATCCGGGTCGGTATTTACCTTGAAAGTCGGGTCTTCTTCGGCCAGTTTGGCCAGTCCGTTTCCAAGACGATCCAAATCTTTTTGTGATTTTGGTTCAACAGCAATACCAATAACCGGTTCCGGAAAATCCATACTTTCCAGTACAATCGGGTGCTTAATATCGCAAAGTGTATCGCCTGTACGAATATCTTTAAACCCAACGGCTGCGCAAATATCGCCCGCTTCAATTACATCTTTCGGATTTTGTTTATTGGAGTGCATCTGGTACAAACGCGAAATCCGTTCCTTTTTATCGGTCCGTGAATTTAATACCTGCGAACCAGATTCAATTTTACCTGAATAAACCCTAATATAGGCCAACCTTCCAACAAACGGGTCGGTTGCAATTTTGAAAGCAAGTGCAACTAAAGGCTCATCAACATCAGCCGTATGATGAACTTCTTTTTCAGTGTACGGATTAATACCGCTTACCTGGCCTTTATCAATCGGGCTTGGAAGGAATGCACAAACAGCATCGAGCAAACGCTGCACGCCTTTGTTTTTGAAGGCTGATCCACACATCATCGGGATAATCACCCCGTCGATGGTAGCCCGCCGAATTACTGCCAGCATTTCTTCTTTGGTAATGGAATCCGGGTCTTCAAAATACCGTTCCATGATTGCATCATCTACTTCAGCAACCGATTCCACTAATTTTTCTTTCCATTCCTCGGCCAGTTCCATTAAATCGGCCGGAATTTCTTCCAGGCTGTAATTGGTTCCCATGTTTTCATCATCGAACCAACGAACTGCTTTCATTTCGATCAGGTCGATAACACCTTCGAATTTTTCTTCAGCTCCAATCGGAATCTGAACCGGAACCGGGTTGGCCCCTAATTTTTCTTTGATGTCGTTGTACACATTAAAGAAATCGGCTCCCTGACGGTCCATTTTATTTACAAAGGCGATTCTTGGAACGCCGTATTTTTCAGCTTGCCGCCAAACGGTTTCCGATTGGGCTTCGACGCCGCTAACCGCGCAATACAATGCAACTGCTCCATCCAACACACGAAGCGAACGTTCAACTTCAACAGTGAAATCAACGTGTCCGGGAGTATCGATAATGTTGATTTTGTGTTCAACATCTTTGTATTTCCAGAAAGTAGTGGTAGCAGCCGAGGTGATGGTTATCCCTCTTTCCTGCTCCTGCTCCATCCAGTCCATTGTGGCAGCACCATCGTGAACTTCACCAATACGGTGTGTTAATCCCGTGTAAAAGAGAATTCGCTCTGATACCGTGGTTTTACCCGCATCGATGTGCGCCATAATGCCAATGTTCCTTGTATTTTTCAGATCTTGTTTAGCCATTTTTTAACCAATTTTCTAAATCCTATTATTTTACCAATCCTTCAAACTAAACTATACCATTTTCTAAACTAAAATCTGAAATGTGCAAACGCACGGTTTGCTTCGGCCATTCTGTGCGTGTCTTCTTTCTTTTTGAAAGCACCGCCTTCTTCATTAAAAGCAGCTACAATTTCTGCTGATAATTTATCGGCCATTGATTTCCCCGAACGTTTCCGGGCAAACAAAATCATATTTTTAATACTGATTGAATTTTTTCTTTCAGGTCTGATTTCCATTGGCACCTGGAAGGTTGCACCACCTACACGACGGCTTTTTACTTCCACAGCGGGTGTAATGTTTTCCAATGCTTTTTTCCAGACTTCCAGTGGTGAAAGCTCGGTGTCTTTCACACGTTTCTCCACCAGATCCAGTGTTTGGTAGAAAATGGCATAGGCGGTTGATTTTTTACCGTCCACCATTAAATCATTGACAAACCGGGTTACCAAAACATCATTAAATTTTGGGTCCGGAAGCAAAATTCGCTTTTTTGGTTTCGTCTTTCTCATTTTAAAACTTTTAAGTGTTATTTAAATTGGTTGCCCGTAGGCGGTCTTCAGCTTTTCTCCGGAAGACATTTGAAGAGAATCACTTACTCAACCAAACCACTGCAAATAACGTTGTTTACTACTGAATTAAATTTTTATTTCTTGGGTCGTTTTGCACCATATTTTGAACGACGCTGCAAACGGCCTTCCACACCTGCGGTGTCTAAAGCCCCACGGATAAGGTGATAACGAACACCCGGTAAATCTTTCACCCTGCCGCCACGCACCAAAACGATGGAGTGTTCCTGCAGGTTGTGTCCTTCGCCCGGAATATACGCGTTTACCTCTTTACCATTGGTTAACCGCACCCTGGCCACTTTCCGCATGGCTGAGTTTGGTTTTTTGGGTGTAGTGGTATAAACACGCACGCATACGCCGCGACGTTGCGGGCATGAATCTAAAGCAGGAGATTTACTTTTCTCCACCTTAGTTTGTCTTCCTTTTCGAACTAACTGTTGAATAGTTGGCATAAATACCTGTTTTTATAACGTTAATAATACTTTTTCAAAAAACGGACTGCAAAAGTATGCAAAAATCCTTAAAAACAATACGTTTCGAGGGAAAAATGCACAGCACCCCCTTAAAACGGCACGCAAAAGTACAAATTCTTATTTAAGAACAATAAAAATTTACTTCTTTTTTCCAAAAATTAAGATTGAAACCAATTGACTTTTACTGGATTTATAAAACAAACGGGGAACTTATACCCTTTCTCTAAAAATGGAAACGAGTGGTTGTATTAAACGTTCGATTAAACGGCGGTCTTTTGTAATGATTTCGGCAGTTCCCTGCATTTCCTGATTAAAGGGGAGTTCTCTTTTGTAATTGGTAACCAGGTTGTTTTGCAGTTCAATCTCTGCGGTGTAATAGCCTCCCTGCTCGGTGGTTACAGGTACCATGGATATATTTTTTACTTTCCCTTCCAGCAATCCGTATTCCATGTACGGATAATTGTCTAATTTTATATTTACACGCTGCTCTTTTTCAACCTTACCTGCACCCAGTACCGGAATTAATGCCCTGCCAACAATTTTTATGCTTTCATCAGGCACAACCGTAAAAACGATATCTCCCTGCGACACAAACTGATTTTCACTCCAGATGTTTGTAAATGTGATTGTGCCTGATATGGGCGTTTTTAAAACAAAGGTTTGTTCCCAAAGTTTCAGTTGATTTACCAGGTTATCAAAACGTTCTTTTAAGGTGGCCAGCATCTTTTTTTCAGTTTCAACAATTGACATGTTTTGCTCAGCAATTTGTTGCTGTAACTGGTTCATTGTAATTTGAGTACTGGCCAGATTGGTCATTGCATTCTGGTAGTTGTATTTTTGTTTTAGCATGGCTGCTTTCGATTTCTCGAGCTCAACATCCGACATTACTTTTTTGGCAAAAAGCAGTGAATCACGATAAAACTGATTAAACGACAATTCATAGTCTTCTCTTAATACAACAATCTGTTCCCTTGACTTTTCAAAAAAATTGCGGTAATCCAGCACCTGTTTTTCCAGGGATTGAATCCGCTGCTTATTGGGGTTATATTTGAGAAAGGTTTGGTATTCCTCCAATTGGTTTACAAAGGAGGAATAAAAGGAATGATACTGCCCAAGGCTGTATTCCTGATTGAATTCCAGGTTGTTAAATTTTTCAGTGTTTTCGAAAAAAGGCAGAATGGAATCCATTTCGTTGATGAGGGCGTAAACATCTTCATAACTGGCGGGATTTTCAATGATTCCCAAAATAGTACCAGAGTCAACCACCTGTTTGTCCTGAATAAATAATTTATCAATTTTTCCATCGGCGCGCGCTACGATAGAAACCGGAGGATTTTCTGACAAAATGGTAACCCGCGCTTTAATAATATCCGGATATTTGTAAAAATAACTGCCTCCCAGCAACACAAAAATAACCAGGAAAATAATGCTGATCCCGCGTCTGATGATCCATTCCGGAGGAGTCCCCATAATCTCCTGTACTTCCTCCGACCTGATTTCTATTTTGTCTATATCTGCCATTTCAATTTCCCAGTTCCAGTTGATTTTTTACTAACTCATAATATGCACCTTTTTTTTGCGACAACTCATCGTGGGTCCCCACTTCAACCACCTGTCCTTTATCGAGTACCACAATCTGGTGTGCATTTTTCACTGTGCTTAACCGGTGTGCCACTGTAACAACGGTTTTCCCCCTGAAAAAGTCATTCAGATTTTCAAGAATCACTTTTTCATTGTTGGCATCGAGCGAATTGGTGGCTTCATCAAAAAATAAAAATCCGGGATTTTTGTAAATAGCCCGGGCTATTAAAATACGTTGTTTCTGCCCCTGGCTTAATCCAACCCCTTCCTGCCCTATTTTTGTATTGTAGCGCAACGGAAGATTTTCAACATAATCGGCAATATTTGCTGCATTTACAGCTTTAAAAAGTTTTTCACGGTCGGTTAATTCGTCGCCAATCGCAATGTTGTTTGCAATGGTATCCGAAAATACAAACCCGTCCTGCATAACCGTTCCGCAATGTTTCCGCCACATTTCCATATTGAATTGCAAAAGGTTAATACCACCTACTTCAATGTTCCCTTCATTGGGCGGATAAAAACCAAGCAAAAGTTTAATCAGCGTGGTTTTACCGCTTCCGCTGGCCCCAACTATAGCTGTGATTTTATTTTCCGGGATTTCAAGATTAATATTATTGAGCACGCGTGGCGATTTTGGCCCTTCGTAGTGAAATGAAAGATTTTTTATGGAGATAGTCCTGTTTGCCGGCAATTCATAATTTTTCTCGATGCCTGGTTGCTCTTCCTCTTCCCTGTTATGGATTTCCCCCAGGCGTTCCAGACTGATTTTGGCATCCTGCCCGGCCTGTATAAAACCAATAAATTCGTTGATAGGGCTGTTTAACTGCCCGATAATATATTGAACGGCCATCATCATCCCCAGTGTCATATTTCCTTCCACCACTGCTTTGGCAGCAATAAACGAAATCAAAATATTTTTAGCCTGGTTAATAAATGCGGAACCTGCCTGCTGATTCTGACTCAGCATTAATCCTTTTACACTTACCCTGAAAAGCCGGGCCTGGATGCGCTCCCACTCCCACCGTTTTTGTTTTTCGCAATTGTTCAGTTTTATTTCCTGCATTCCGGTAATTAACTGGTAAACGTTGCTTTGATTGGCTGCTGCAACATTAAAACGTTTGTAGTCCAATTCTTTTCTCTTTTTAAGAAAGAGCATAATCCAACCCACATACAACGCACTGCCAATATAAAATATCAGCAAAATCATCCAGTCGTAGTAGGCCATTACAAAACTGTAAATGATAAAAATAAAAATGCCGAACGACATGCTGATCAGGTTTCCGGTAAGAAAAGACTGGATTCGCTGGTTGTCATCGATACGCTGGCGGAGGTCGCCAATCATTTTGGTGTCGAAAAAACGAATGGGCAGCTTCATCAGTTTAATCAAAAAATCGGAGATCAGCGAAATGCTTATCCGGGTGCTGGTATGCAACATAATCCAGCTGCGGATAAACCCCACGGCGGTTTGGCTAACTGTTAAAACCAGTTGCGCCACCAGCACCAACACAATAAAATTGAGGTTGTTGGTAGTTATCCCCACATCAACAATGGCCTGGGTTAAAAACGGCAAAAGAAGACTAAGCAAACTCCCGGTGAGGAATCCCAGAATGAGTTGTATAATTAATTTACGGTAAGGTTTAAGGTAGGAAAACAAATACCTGAAGCCGGTTTTGTTTACCTGCTCGCCTTCTTCCTTATAAAAATCGGCCGTGGGAGCAAGCAAAAGCGCAATACCTGCCGGAGCGCCTTCCTGTTTTGTACTTGCCCAGCATTTTACAAATTCATTCCGGTTGTACTCAAGTAATCCGAGTGCCGGGTCGGAGATATAAAACACTTCG
>JAFGDX010000352.1 GCA_016931875.1 Prolixibacteraceae bacterium | reverse complement strand
GTCCTCATCTGGATGGTTTTAATACTAAATAAATTGATTCTGGTTGCTTTTTGTGGTTTTGAGTTTCTCATGTCAGTAATTTTTGAACAGTAAAAGACTTTTTTATCTTCAAAAACGTTTGTCCAAAGAAAAACAATTAAATATATCAAATAGATATTTTACGTGTTAATATAATATTAAATTGACATTTTTTAGTAGCAATGTTAAGAATAAGGGTATTTTCTATGAATTTGGTTGACAAAAATATTTTCAAATATGTTTGGATGTTTTTTTCCTGGTGTATATAATAATCTGAATGTGAGTTCGTAAGATTATAAAGAAAAAAATGATTGGTCAAATTAATAATATTATGTATGCTTTTGTTTTACTCTGCAATTAATATTAAGTAAATGTTAATAAATTGATAGTATTTGCAAGATTTTTCTTTCATTTAAGTTTTTTGAGGAGGTGTTTGCATTTTGTTTTGTTGTCTGTTTTTTAATTTGGGTATCAAAATTTTCATCCCGTTTAAGAATATTTTTTGATTGATTTTATAGTGTCCCGGATTTTGGGTAACATGTGCTCTTTTTTATGTTTGGAGAATGCGAAACAACAGACTTTTCAGGCTAAAAAAACATGAAGCTCTTTTGGCCCGTGTGCACCCAGAATCAATGTTTTTTCAATGTCGGCAGTCCGGCTGGGGCCCGTAATTAAAGAGATTTGCGAGGGGAGACTGTTTTGGTATTTTTCAAGAATGGCTGAATATGCATTTTGCAGGTACTCAACAACCTGGCTTTTACGGGCAACCACAATATGAACCGGCGGATATACAAACATTTGACGACCACCCGCCTGTGCCGAACTTACCATGACTGACCCGGTGTGGGCAATCAGAAATTCACAGCCTGTTATCCCGGCTTCCATTTGCTCATTTAATTCCTCTGCAACTGAATACGGGATGTTGTATAGGTGAAGTTTTTTTTGGATTCCGGGTTCCAGACAGGAAATATTTTTGTGTGAATATTTTTGAAGAAAATGGTGAAGTGCAGTAAAAAGTTCATTTTCTGTTTCAAATAAATGAACACTCCCGTTTACCCTTTCCAGACTTTTTTTGAAAGCCATTTCGAGTGGCTTTTCAATCGGGTGGTAAACGGGAGCATTATAATCGGGCGCATCAGGCAAAGAATGTGAGGTGTTTTGTAATTTTTCCAATATTTCCTGCCTGGCCGTTTTCATTTATGCAGATATTACCTGACTTTCAGAATCTTCTGATTTTTCTTCAGCTTCCTTGCTTTCAGTGATGTGCTGACGTTCTTTTTCGGCCACAATATTTTCTTTGTTCCATGGCCGTTTGCCAAAAATTTCTTCCAGGTCTTCACTAAAAATAACCTCTTTTTCCAGCAAACGTTCAGCCAGCTTTCTATGGCCTTCAGCGTTCTCTTTTAGTACTTTTATGGCCCTTAAGTATTGTTCATCAATGATAACTTTTACTTCTTCATCAATTAACTCAGCCGTTTTTTCGCTGTAAGGTTTGGTAAAAGTATAGTCATTTTGCCCGGTTGAATCATAAAAACTTACGTTGCCTACTTTTTCACTCATTCCAAAAATACTCACCATGGCGTATGCCTGTTTGGTAATTTTTTCCAAATCGTTTTGTGCACCTGATGATATTTTTCCAAAGATTATTTCTTCCGCAGCGCGACCTCCAAGTGCAGAGCACATTTCATCGAGCAGTTGTTCTTTTGTTGTAATTGAACGTTCTTCCGGTAAATACCATGCGGCACCCAATGCTTTTCCGCGCGGAACAATTGTAACTTTTACCAGCGGGTGAGCGTGTTCGAGCAACCAGCTGATAGTAGCATGACCGGCTTCGTGATAGGCAATGGTTTTCTTTTCTTCCTGCGAAATAATTTTGTTTTTCTTTTCCAGTCCGCCGATAATACGATCTACCGCATCCAGAAAGTCTTGTTTGGTGACCGATTCACGGTTTCTTCGTGCGGCAATCAGTGCGGATTCGTTACAAACATTGGCAATATCGGCACCCGAAAAGCCGGGAGTTTGTTTAGCCAGAAATTCTACATTTACGCTTTCGTCCAGTTTTAGCGGGCGCAGGTGAACCTTGAATATTTCGGCTCGTTCATTTAAGTCGGGTAGTTCAACATGAATTTGCCTGTCGAAACGTCCGGCACGCATCAGCGCACGGTCAAGAATATCAGCACGGTTTGTGGCGGCCAGAATAATTACCCCGCTGTTGGTGTCAAAACCGTCCATTTCGGTTAACAGCTGATTTAAAGTATTTTCTCTTTCGTCATTCGACCCAAAGTTGGGGTTTCTTCCACGTGCGCGGCCAATGGCATCAATTTCGTCAATAAATACAATACACGGCGCTTTTTCTTTGGCTTGTTTGAAAAGGTCGCGAACACGCGATGCGCCCACACCCACAAACATTTCCACAAAATCGGAGCCTGACATGGAGAAAAACGGTACGTTTGCTTCTCCGGCAACAGCTTTTGCCAGCAGGGTTTTTCCGGTTCCGGGTGGGCCAACCAAAAGAGCACCTTTGGGAATTTTGCCTCCCAGTTTGGTGTATTTTGCAGGATTTTTAAGGAATTCCACTATTTCTTCCACTTCCTGTTTTGCTTCAGCAAGCCCGGCCACATCCTTAAAGTTGGTTGAAACTTTCTGGTCTTTATCAAATATTTTGGCCTGCGATTTTCCAACGTTGAAAATGCCACCGGCTCCTCCGCCGGCTCCTCCGCGGCTCATTCTTCTGAAAATCCACCACCAAAGCAAAATAATCAAAATAAATGGCCCGATGGTCCATAAAATTTCGCCCGCCCAGTTTCGTTCCTCCTTGTATTCAGGTAAAACTTCTTCAGGCATTCCCTCCTGTGCCTCACGCAAATTGCGTTCAAAGGTTTCAACCGAGCCAATGTTGAACGTAAAATGTGGCCCCTCATCAGAAGGTTGGGCAAAATTGCCGCTGAACTCCTGTTCGTATTTTTCAAGCCTGTCTTTTTTGATGTAAATGTTGGCGTGTTTTTCATTTACAACCACAATTCTTTCAATGTCCTGATTCACCAGCATTTTCGATTTTACGTCACTCCAGTTGGTGTCAACCGGGCCGCGGGTGTTGCTGAAATAAAACTGAATAATAATAAAAACGATGGCTATTATTCCGTAAATCCAGTAGGCATTAAATTTTGGCCCTTTTCCGTCATTTTTTTTGTTGGAGTTAAACGGGCCAAAAGGATTGTTTGGCTTGTTTTGTTTATTTTTGTTTTTCTCGTCTGCCATAATTTATTTCAATTTTCTGCTTCTATTTTTGTAATTTTTGCATCGGCCCAAAGGCCTTCAAGATTATAAAATTCTCTTGCTTCTTTTTGGAAAACATGCACCATAATCTCTCCGTAGTCAATTAATATCCAAATGGCATTTTTATACCCGTCGCGGTGCCATGCTTTTATTCCGGTTTGTTTTTCTACAATTTCTTCAACCGATTGTGAAATAGCGTTAACTTGCGTATTGGAGCTTCCATGGCAAATAATAAAGTATCCACATTCTGTATGATGTATCGTATTTAAATCAATAATTGTTATTTCTTTTCCTTTAATTCGTTTAATTCCTTCCAGAATTACCTCTATTGTTTTATCTGTTTCTTCCTTTTTACTAATCATATATTTTTATTGTGCCTTACAAAGATAATCTTTTTGCCTTATTCCCATTTTTTGTACTTTTCATTTCTGTTTTATTCTGTTCCGTTTTTAGTTTGATGTTAAAACCATTTCATCAAAAAAAGGTTGATGATTTTTAAATGAGTATTATGAATTTTTCAGACAAAAATTATATCGTTTTGAATGCTGTGGAATCTACCAACAACTATGCCAACCAGCTAATTGTGTCGAAAGAGGCAGAAGAGGGTACTGTCGTTTTGGCATATTT
>JAFGDX010000036.1 GCA_016931875.1 Prolixibacteraceae bacterium | reverse complement strand
TTCTGGTCGCCCAACAGCAAAATGCTTGCGTTTATTGATGAAAAAAATGATATCTCTGTGATTAATACGGAAAACGGAGAAACAAATATTGCCGGAAATACACACTGGAATGTAGGCCATGGTTCGCGTTTTGGTTACCAGATTTCATGGGCCCCCGACTCAAAATGGCTTGCGTTTGCACAAACTCTGGACAACAGCAACAATGCCATTTTTATTTACAGTGTTGAAGACAAAAAAACCCACCAGATAAGCTCAGGATTTTTTACCGACAACTTTCCGGTTTTCAGTACCGATGGGAAATATCTGTTTTACATGACCAACAGAAACCTGAATGCAATTTATTCGGATTTTGATGAAACATGGATTTACCCGAATTCAACGCAAATTGCTTCGCTCAGCCTCACCAAGGATGCTCCTTCCCTGCTATCAGCAAAAAACGATGAAGTGGAAATAAAAGAGGAAAAGAAGGAATCGGAAGAAAAAGAGAAGGAAAAGGAAAAAAAGAAAAACGGCAACGGAGAAAAAAAGGAAGACTCCACCGACGTTAAAATCGATTTCGACAATATAGAGGCACGGCTTGTATTGCTGCCTCCTGATGCAGGAAACATTTCAGAACTGGCCGCTTTCGACGGGAAACTGGTTTATCTGCGTCGTCCGAATTCCGGTTCAGGAGAACGTACTTCTTCCCTTATTTTTTATGATTTCAAGGAAAGAGAAGAAAAGACGATTATAGACAATGTGGCAAGTGCAACGGTATCTGCAGATGGAAAATCAATTTTGGTCAACAGCCAGGGAAAATACGGAATTGTTCAACCGGCACCCTCGCAAAAAATTGAAAAACCCATTCCTGTTGACGGCTTGCAAATGGAGTGGATTCCCAAGGAAGAATGGAAACAAATTTTTATGGATACATGGCGCCGTCATCGCGACTTTTTCTATGATCCAAACATGCACCAGCTCAACTGGGAGGCCCTGCGTGAACAATACGGGGCACTGCTTGACGATGCCCGCACCCGCTGGGATGTTACCAACCTGCAGGCCAACCTTGTGGCTGAACTAAGTGCCGGACATACATATGCAGGAGGTGGCGAAACCGAGGATGTTCCTTCTCTTTCCAACGGATTTCTCGGAATCGACTGGGAACTGGATAATACCACTTTCCGGATAAAACGGATAATACAACCCGCCGAATGGAATACTGAGGTACGCTCGCCCTTTGATCTTCCGGGAGTGGAAGTAGCGGAAGGCGACTATATTCTTTCGGTAAACGGAATTGACCTTGACACGGGAAAAGATCCCTACGCTGCTTTTGAAGGCCTGGCTGGAAAAACAGTATCGCTCGAAATCAGCAAAACCGGAAAAAAAGAAGATTCAAAATTTATTGTTGTGAAGTGTTTAACCGCTGGGCAGGAACAAAACCTCCGCTATCTGGAATGGATTGAAAACAACCGGAAAATGGTTGATAAACTCTCTGACGGACAACTGGGGTATATTTACATGTCAAACACTTCTTCAAGGGGACAGCTGGAACTGGTAAGCATGTTTTACGGGCAGCTGGACAAAAAAGGATTTATTCTGGACGAAAGATTTAACGGAGGCGGACAACTTGCCGACCGTTTCCTGGAACTGCTTCAGCGGCCGGTAACCTACAATCTTCACTGGCGTCATGGACGCGACCACACCAACCCGGTAAAAACCAATACCGGCCCTGTTGGAATGTTGATCAACGGCTGGGCAGGTTCGGGTGGCGACGGTTTGCCATGGGCATTTCAGGAACTGGAAGCCGGCCCGATTGTAGGAGAACGGACTTTGGGAATTTTGATTGGCCCGGCAACCGGACACAACCTGATTGATGGGGGTTATATTACCGTTCCCGGTGCCCGGCTTTATGACAATGACGGACACTGGTTTTGGGAAGGTGAAGGGGTTGCTCCCGATTTTGAAGTGTGGGACGACCCTAATTTACTGATGAAAGGCCGCGATCCGCAAATAGAAAAAGTGGTGGAAGAAGTTGTAAAACTTACCAAAGAAAACAAACACCTGATGACTCCGGCGCCACCTCTGGAGGACCGGACTGCAAAAGGATTACAGAAATAATTGATTCCATTTTATAAATCAAAAAAGATTCCGTCTGCTGAATGCAAACGGAATCTTTTTTTATGTGAAAGCCGGTAATTCAATATTGCACCCAATATTTAACCGTTCCTGATTTCCATAGAACTCGGGAAAATTTCACCGATTTTCTTCTGAAACTAAAAATAGTTCCCCCGCCATCCAATACGAAACCTCATTTTATATTTTTTCTGAATGGTTAATTCCGGGTTTAAAATCATCTGCTCTCCCCTTTTCAAACGAAATTCTGCACTTTTTGCACCGTACATAATTTTGCAGGGATTTCCGAGTAATGATGTAATTTTTACCTCTTTTAACAGATTGTTTTCCCACTGAATATCCATTTCAAAACCTCCGCGGGCACGTAACCCTTTCACATGTCCGTTCTTCCAGGAAGGAGGAAGCGCAGGTAAAATCTGTACCACATTGTTATGACTTTGCAGTAACATTTCTGCAATTCCGGCTGTGGCACCAAAATTTCCATCAATTTGAAAGGGCGGATGGTTATCAAATAAATTGGGATGGGTTGATTTGGCCAGCAATGCCTGAAGATTTTCCTGTGTTTTTTCTCCGTCTTTTAAGCGGGCATAAAAGTTTATAATCCATGCACGGCTCCATCCGGTATGACCTCCGCCGTTGGCCAGCCGCTTTTCTATTACTTTCCGTGAGGCATCCAGCCACTTTGTATTATTTGGGTTGGTAAATTCCTCTCCGGGGTATAACGAATATAGATGTGACATGTGTCGGTGGCCCGGTTCTGCTTCGGGCAATTCTTCCGACCATTCCAATACTCGCCCGTCGGACCCAATTTGCGATGGAGTTAATCGTGCAAGCATATTTTGTAAGGTGTCGGAAAACTCAGCATCAACTTGTAATATCTCAGACGTTTTTATACAATTTTGAAACAGTTCTCTGATGATTTCGTGATCCATGGCAGGCCCCATACAAACTGCAGCACTCTCGCCATTTTCGGTAATAAATTTATTTTCGGGCGACATGCTTGGCCCCGAAACCAGCAAACCGGTTTTTGGATTTTCAACCAAAAAATCGACAAAAAACAGGGCGGCATCTTTTAATACCGGATAAGCTTTTTCCTTTAAAAAAAGTGTATCTCCGGTAAAATCATAATGTTCCCAAAAATGGTCGGAACACCATGCAGCTCCCATGGGCCACATTCCGTAACCAGTCATTCCAATCGGGTCGGTAAATTTCCAGACATCAGTGGTATGATGGGCTACAAACCCTCTGCATCCGTAAACTTCCTGTGCCGTTTTCCTGCCCCGCTCGCGAAGTGCATCAACAAATTCAAAAAATGGTTGCTGACATTCGGCCAGGTTGGTTACCAGCGCCGGCCAGTAATTCATTTGAATATTGATATTGATGTGGTAATCAGCATTCCATGGTGGCGATAAAGTTCCGTCCCATATTCCCTGCAAATTTGCAGGCAAGCCACCAGGTTGCGAAGAACTGATGAGCAAATACCGCCCAAACTGAAAATAGAGTTCGCTTAAATGTGAATCAAATGCCCCCGCTTTTACCCGTTCCAGTCGCACATCGGTGGAAAGAGATAAGGTGTCGGGGTTATTTATTGCCAGATCAACCCGATTAAACTGCTCTTGGTAGGCTGCGATGTGGTTTGCTTTTACATTTTTGAAACTGGAATCCAGTATCTTTTGAATATCAGAAGTAGCCATTTCAACTTCTTCACCACCCCAAAAATCGGTTCTTCCTGAAACAAAAATTTCTACTTCGTCGGCGTTTATCACTTCCAGACTTTCGGGGTTTGAAACCACTTCACCTCCACTATTTCTGATGCTTACTACCGAGGCAAAACGGGTTCCTCTTCCGTTGTATTCGGCAAATCCGGTCATTAAAAGCTGGTTTTCGCCAACCGAAACAGTTTCTGCTTCGCCCTGCCGATCGAGCCAGGTTTTAAAGCTGAGGCTTCCTTTTTTTGATGCTGAAAGTTTAACGACCAGTAATTCATCGGGGCGGGACGCAAACACTTCGCGATTATAGGTTACGCCATCCACCTCATAAGCAGTTGTTGCAACCGCGGTTCTTATATCTAGTTCGCGTTTGTAATTTGTTATATTTTCCCCATGTTTAAACTGAAGAAATAAATCGCCCAGGGTTTGATACGTGTGTATTCCTGCTTCGAGGCGTGTTCCCATTATTTTTTCCTGTGCCAGGCGATCGGCTTCCGCATATTTACCTTCAAAAAGCAGTTGCCTTACTATACTGAGATTTTTCAGGGCTTCGCGGTTGGCTCTTTCCACCGGCCCGCCTGTCCAAACCGATTCTTCGTTTAACTGGATGCGTTCTGTTCCTGTTTTTCCAAAAACCATGGCCCCCAACCGGCCATTTCCCAGAGGCAAAGCTTCTGTCCACTCACTGGCGGGTTGAGTATACCAAAGTTTTAAACTGCGTTTTACATCATTGGAATTTTTTTCACAGGATGACAACAGCAGCACAGCAATTATCAGAAGGGCGGAAATTTTTTGCATCTTATCAGGTTTATGTTGATAGCCCGAAGATAAGAATTAAAATTTTCATACCCCCTACAGAAGAAGAACCGGCCGAGGTTTTTAACAAATAAACCTGCCCGGTCCCGGTTGTTGACCCCGGATAAATAACTTCAGAAAAAAGCAAAGTTGTTAGTCGTTGCCTTTGCGTGTTTCAATAAGTACTACGCCATTTGCTCCGCGTGCACCATAAATAGCAGCACTCCCATCTTTAATCACATTAATACTTTTTACCTGTGTGGTGGGAATTGAATTCAGGGCACTGGCATCAACTGTAACCCCATCGAGAACGATTAAAGCCGAGGTACTTGAATTAATGGAGTTTATCCCGCGGATTTGAATTTCGCCATTAACCACCTGCACACCTGTAAAACGTCCTCTGATGATGTCGAAAATACTACTGTACTGTGAGAAATCCATATCATCCTTATCAAGAGACGATAAGGCATTTAATTTTTCCGCATCATTAACATAGCCGTAACCAATGGCATATTCCTTTGCTTTAGGGCCGGGTTTCAGATTCAGGTTTATGGCGGCATACTTGGTTTTTTCGTTGAGTTTAACCTTCTGGTTGTAAAAACCTTTGGCGCTCACAACCAAAACATCTTCATTGGCTACCCCCACTGAAAAATTCCCAAGGCTGTCGCTATAAACGACCTGTTTTGAACTTTTTACTTTTACACTCGCCCCGTTGACCAAAATACTGTCAAAAGTGGTTACCATCCCGTGAATAATTCGGTCCTGCGCCTGCAGATTTTCCACTAAAAAGAAAACAAGTGTGAATATCAAAGGATAAAAGAATTTTTTATTCATGGTTTTTATTTTAAATACTATAATTCTACTGGTTCTATATCTTCCAAAACATCAACTAATTATTGATGTATAAAATAATTACGCGCAAGAATCGTGCAAATTATTCTCCGTTTTTTTCATCGCCGCGCCTGGTTTGAATCACAACCACACCGTTGGCCCCCTGAACTCCGTAAATGGCTGCTCCGCCATCTTTTATAATATCAATACTTTTTACCTGGTCGGTAGGAATATTGCTTAAGGAACTTTCATCTCTCGGAACTCCGTCAACCACAATAAGTGCTGCATTTGTGCTGTTGTCAAAAGTATTCTTGCCCCGCACGATAACTTCACCATTCACAATGGTTACCCCTGAAAATCTGCCCCTTATAAGGTCATAAATATCGGTGTATTTTGAAAAGTCCAAATCATCGGTGTTTAAATTCGATATGGCATTTAATTTATTCACATCGGTAACATGACCGTAACCAATGGCGTGTTCCTTGCTTTTGGGGCCGGGTTTCAAATTTAAATTTACGGCTACAAACTTAGTTTTTGGTTCGAGTTTAACTCTCTGGTTGTAAAAACCATTGGCGCTCACTTTCAAAACATCGTCTTTATCGCACTGCACCGTAAAATTTCCAACACTGTCGGTTAACACTTCCTGTCCGGTGCTTTTTACTTCTACAAGCACTTTGCTTAACCGCAAACTGTCAAAGGTTGTTACTGTTCCATGTATTATTTTATCCTGCGCTTTTGGTTGAAAAACACTGATGAATATGATGAAACACGTGATGAAAAAAGAATGAATAATTCTCATGGCAAAATCAACTTTTAGTAAATACAAAGTTAGACTAATTATTTTTTCAAAAGTTTAAATATCAATCCTTTTCAAGCAAAAAAAATATGTTATTCAACCTCTCGACACAAGAGCCAGACTCAATTTGCAAAACCGGGGTAAATCCAATGGCAAACTGAAGTGATTTACTGTTTTGCCGGCCCGGTTTTTTTTACGCGGTATGGTTTTTTATGCTGCGATTCAAAATAGGTGCGCATTTGCAACTCGGCTATTATCCCGATGGTAATAAACTGAATCCCGCCCATTACGAGCAAAATTCCCAAAAGCAGGAGTGGTTTTCCCCAAATGTCGTTTCCCAGTACTTTCAGAATGAGCATATAAAAGTTGATTAATACGCCGATACCGAGGGTGACAATACCCAACGTACCAAAAAAGTGCATGGGCCGCTGGAGGTATTTTTTAAAAAAAACCATCAGAATCAAATCGCTCATTACACGTGTGGTACGCCCTAAATTGTATTTTGAACTTCCAAATTCGCGCGGGCGGTGATTTACATCCACCTGTGTAATATTGGTGGCTCCTTCGAGGGCAATCAGCGCCGGAATGTACCTGTGCAGTTCTCCGTAAATATGAATGCTTTTAATGGTTTCTTTGGTAAAAATTTTTAGCGTACACCCCAAATCTTTCATATGAATTCCGGTGGACTTACGAATCATGTAGTTGGCAATTTTTGAAGGTATTTTCCGCAGAAACATACCGTCTTTGCGGTTGGCCCGAACACCGGCCACCATGTCGCGCTCTTCCCCTTCAATTATTTTCAGCATCATGGGCACATCAGCCGGGTCGTTCTGCAAATCACCGTCAATTAAGGCAATGTATTCTCCTTCAGCCTGGTCGATTCCGGCCTGTAACGCCGAACTTTGACCGTAATTCTTTTTCAGTTCAACCAAAATAAACCGCTCATCGTTGATTTTTTTTATTTCGGAAACCGTATTGTCTGTCGATCCATCATCCACAAAAATGGCTTCGAAATCGATGTCATCCAACGCTTTTTTTATTTGTTCTGAAAGGGGCTGAATACTTGATTCTTCGTTATACACACAAATAACCAGTGAAAGTTTTTTCATGTTGTTCTCTTTATTTCTCTGAATTCTGTTTTCTGCATTGTTTTTCCAACTGCAAAATTAGCATTCCAATTTAATTTTTACATGATTTAGTGTATGCCTTTGAATTTCCAGATAAACGAAACCCGAACAGTTTGATATTCCCAATCGCGCAAACCGTGTAAATATTGCAGGCTCAGTGCTTTGTTTTTAAAATCTTTTCTTATTTCAAAGTTAAGCCGGGCCGGGCGGTCACGTTCGTTTTTATAACCTGAATATCCGGAAAGGGAACCTGAAAACAGCCAGTTGTGTTTCAGAACATCGGCGCCCAATGCATACAAAAAGGCATCGTTTTGCAAATTAAGCTCATCGTTGGTTTGCCACGAGTAAAAACCCGCCAATCCAAACGGCCGGAAAAGTATCGATTCCTTATTGCCAAACTCTTTTGAAAAACTCAGGTCGAAAAAATAGCCCGGGCTATCGGTATTCCGTGCGGCTTCCAGCTGGTTTCCCGATGCTGATTTTGTAGCCACTCTGAGCAAGGTGTTCGGAAATTTCCGGTTTCTGGAAATCTGAACAAGGGTGCTAAAATAAATATCGCCAATGGCCCACCCTTTCCCGTCCTTATCACGGGCAATGCGTTCATTTCTAATTTCTTCCGAAAAAGCAAAATGTTCAACTGCTACTCCCCATATTTCGACTGCTATTTTATTTTTTGCAAACGGAAGAAAAAGTTTGGCTGTTATATCTTGTGTTGGATCGCCTTTGTGAAAATGGCTGGAAGCTGTGATTTGAAACTCCGATGCCGATTCGATTATCCCTCGTTTTACCTCCGGAACCGGAAGCGCATTTGGCCCGAGGTAGCCGGGTGTGATTTTAATCCAGTTACGCCAGCCCGGAGCACCGGTTTCCCATCCGTGCAATTCATTCCACCACTCCCAGTTCTGCCCGCCGGCGTAAATAAACAGAAATGAAAAGACGAGCAATAAAAGACGGGACTTCATATTTTTACATTTGAAATTCCAAAGATAAAAAAACCCTTCAGACAATTCTGAAGGGCTTCAGCTTTTAAAGCTTTAATTTTTCTCTTATTTTTTGCGGAATCCCATCCTTATGAACCATGATGCACATGGTTTTATACTGAACATAAGGTTTCGATGCGTAAAAATATCCTTTGTATTTGTTGTAGTCGCCCCACGAGTTTTTTACTTTGTAATAGGTTTTCCCTTCCTTGTCTTTTGCCGTTCCCACAATATGCATTCCGTGGTCGTCGGTAGTTTGGTAATTGTCAAATGCAGCCTGCCTCATTTCCTGGGTAACCACAAGTTCGGGCACCGGTTTTTCAAGTTCGTACAATTCTTTTTCCTTGTCTTTTTCAGGGAGCGCTTCCCAGCGGGCAATTTCAGCATCACTCATGTCTTCAGCCGGAGCGGCCGGCAACACTGCCACTCCCTTGTTGCTGGTTGCAAACCCTTTTTCGCTGACATCGGCGGCCCAGGCAACCGTAAATCCGTTTTTCAGCGAGTAGGCAATAATTTCGTCCAGCTCGTTTACAGGAACATTGTACACCTCGTCCCACGACCAGTTGTCAGGTACTTCCAAAATAAATTTAGAGTAAAACGGATGATGTGAATACGAACTAATTTCCACATAATCATCCATATTCAGACCCACATAATCCGATGCAAAACTTTGTGGCGTGTATGTTTTTCCTTTGTATTCAAATGTTTCAGGAAGTTCACCCAAATACGAATCGAGCGTACCGTCAACAGCTTCGTGCCAGGCTTTGCTTAACTTCCGGTTCCCGTTTTCCACCACCGCGTCAACGTGTTCGCGCAGCACTCTGTCCATTTCTCCGTGAACATGTTTTTCTTCGCCATACTCCAACCCGTCGTACACCGATTCGGGAACAATCCCGTATTTCCGAATCATATTGGTTACATCGTGGAATGCGCCGCCGGCCGAAAAATTCAAATTCCCGTGCAGGCGAATGTGTTTTTTGGCTTTTTCGGAATAGGTGTGCCACACCATAAACATTTCAGAAAGATCCACCTCGGGTTTTCCCAATCGCAACATTTCCGATTCCAAAAACGACAAAGCAGAAAACGACCAGCAGGTGCCGGAGCGGTATTGATCTTTTACCGGGGTAGCGGGCAAAAGAATTTCATCCTTAAACTCGTAACCAACGTTTTTTTTGTCTTTTTTTATTTCATTCCCTGCAAACAGAACATTTGCCGCAAAAGCTGTGAATACAACAGCCAACAGTAATTTCAACTTCATCTTTTCTTCCAAACTTTTAAGTGCCTTAATTTGTATCGCTGTCAAAATTAACAAATAAAATTTCTTAACAAAAACTTTACTTTTTAGAAACATTCTGAATTTTAAAACACCAATTCAGAGGCAATGTTTATTATTTATATAAATATGAATATATATGAATACCTTACCGGTTGAATAAACCGGTAAATTCCACAACAATTTTTTCAAACCAGTCAACAGAATGCAGCAATTATTATCACACAAATACCAAAACGTTCATTGCAACAACAATTCTGAATACACTGGAAGGAAAACCAAGAGTTGACTAAACCAGGGAACCAATACATTTAATCTGCACTAATTTTTAATGCAGCGGAAGTAAATGCGGGTAAATGGACCTGAGGCTGCGGAAAAAAAATCAATTGAAACGTAGTGCAAATTCAACCAAAATTACTTGCTTTGAAAAATAAAAAACGTTGCTATGAAAAATCTGTTTCTAACAATATCAAATCGTAAGATAACATTTACCTTTATTTTCCTCCTGATTTCAGCGGGGCTTATTTTTAATTCGTGCAAAGAGGAAAAACAAATTGATATCGCATTTGAAGCCTACGGCGATATGTTTATTCAGAAAAAAACGGTTGACGACGAGGTAGTGTATGCACCTTATTATTATTTGTTTGCCAATTCTTCGATGAACTCGGCAAGTGTTGAAACCCCTTCTGGTGAAAGCATGGCACTTGAACCTTTTGAATACCTGACCACCTATATAAACGAGCCGGGTGAAGACGAATTTACCACCTCAATGGCAGAATTGGGTTCGTATCATTTTACGGGAACATACGAGGATAATAAACCATTTGACATTACCGACATATTTGATGGCCGGGTGATTGGTTTTCCTCAAATTGATTCCTTGGCTTACGATGAATCGGATTACTCCGTTTATGTTTCGTGGGAACTGGTTGGCGGCGCCGATATTTACAAAGTGAAACTGGCCAACGCCGCAGGGAATATCGTTTTTAACGGCGCGGAACTTACTTCCGAATCCAATGCGTTTAAAATAAACCTTGACACTGAAGGTTGGACAATCACTCCCTACACAGGCGATGTTTTTACCTTGCAGTTGCATGCCTTTGCCTTTGATGGTGATGCCGGCGACGATGACTGGTATTATAACATCGAATGCGACTCATACACCGAAGCGCAGGTGGTGTGGGGAGAATAAAAGTCACTGACTCATCGCATTGATCTCACTGTACCTGAAACAGGAGGTAAGATGGTCGTTTACCATTCCGGTGGCCTGCATGTGTGCATAAATTACGGTGCTGCCCACAAACTTAAAACCCCGTTTTTTGAGGTCGGCCGAAATGGTGTCGGAAAGCGAAGTTTTGGCAGGCATTTGCGCAAGGTCGGTAAACGCGTTTACAATGGGTTGGTTATCAACAAAGCCCCAAATATATTTATCAAAACTGCCCACCTCTTTTTGAATTTCGAGATA
>JAFGDX010000351.1 GCA_016931875.1 Prolixibacteraceae bacterium | reverse complement strand
TTTTTTGTTCTGAAATCTCCGCAGCTGAAATAGTTTTTTCAGGAAATAATACGAAAAAGTAGTGAACATTTTAAATGGAAGAGAGTTTAAATTCCGTGATTTAACCTGAAATCTCAATCAGTTTTACGTAAACAAAAATTTTAAACCAGGGTATTCAATCTTTTTTGAATATTGGTTTTCAGTTTCAGTTTTTGGTTTACTTTGTGTGGCGAACGATGAAACAATTCATGAAACAAAAGAGGAACAAAACAGAAAAAGCAGAAAAAAGCAAAACCGGACTTCTGGAGCTGTTAAAACCTTACCGGGGAATGATTGTTTTGCTGGTTGTTTTTGCTTTGGTGAGTAATGCTGCCAACCTGATAATTCCACAGATTATTTCACGTGCAATTGATTCATACACAGGAGGCAATTACGTTTTGAAAAGTATTCTGTCAGAATTTTTAATCGCTGTTGGTATTATCTTTTTCTTTACCATGCTGCAAACCCTTGTTCAAACTTATGCATCAGAAAAAGTGGGCTTTAATTTAAGGGCAAAACTTTCGGACAAAATTTCGAGGCAAAGTTATGCGTTTATTCAGGAGGCCAATCCGTCGAAACTGCTTACCAACCTGACCTCCGATATGGATTCGGTAAAAATGTTTGTTTCACACGGGGTTTCGTCCATTGTTTCGTCTGCGGTTATGATTATTGGCACATCGGTTTTTTTGCTTTTTATAAACTGGAAGCTGGCTTTGCCGGTGCTGCTTGTTATTCCGCTGGTTGGAATAACTTTCTTTATTATTCTGAAAAAAGTGCGTGCCCTGTTTTTACGCAGCCGCGAGGTAATCGACTGGTTAAACAGGGTAATTAACGAAAGTATTCTGGGAGCAGCAATTATCCGGGTGATTAATTCGCAGCAACTCGAATATCGTAAATTCTTGAATGCCAGCGCCGAAGCACGCGATATTGGGATTTCTATTGTAACTCTTTTTGCCACATTAATCCCGCTCATTAATTTTTTTGGGAACCTGGCTACCTTAACCATTTTGGTTTTGGGCGGGCATCTGGTAATTCTGGGAAATATGTCGCTGGGGGATTTTGCGGCGTTCACCAGTTATGTTTCCATACTGATTTTCCCTATTATAGTTATTGGTTTTATCAGCAATATGATTGCACAGGCATCGGCTTCCTATGAACGAATTGAATTGGTTTTGAAGGCACCGGAAACTGCTGATACCGGCAGGGTTGACAAACCGTTGAAAGGAGATATTGAAGTTAAAAATGTTTCGGTTTTTTATGACGGAAAGCCCGCGTTGAAAAATGTTTCGTTTTCCATTCAACCGGGTTCGCGAACAGCCATTATTGGCCCCACTGCTGCCGGAAAATCGCAACTTTTGTATCTGTTCACTTGTCTTATTCAGCCCGATGAGGGAACGGTAGAGTTTGACGGGACCGACATCAACGCGTTTTCAAAAGAAACTTTTCACAGGCAGGTTGGATTTGTGTTTCAGGACAGTGTAATGTTTAACATGAGTTTACGTGAAAACATTGCATTTAGTGATGCCGTTACCGACGAATCGCTGCGAAAAGCCATTGAAACTGCCGAACTGAAGGATTTTATCGAAACACTTCCCCGGAAACTGGACACGCAGGTTTCGGAAAGGGGAACCAGTCTTTCGGGGGGGCAAAAACAGCGGATTATGCTGGCAAGGGCACTGGCGTTGAATCCGAAAATTCTGCTGCTCGATGATTTTACGGCGCGGGTGGATCAGCAAACCGAACAAAAAATTCTGAAAAATGTACGGGAAAATTATCCGGACTTAACACTGATTTCGGTGACGCAAAAAATAAGCCCGGTAAAAGATTTTGACCAGATTCTTCTTCTGATGGAAGGCGAACTGATTGCGGCAGGAAAACACAACGAACTGCGGGCTACCTCGCCCGAATATGTGCAGATTTATGAATCGCAAAAAAGTACCAGTCATTATGAATTACAATCTTAACGACCTTCAGCAGGAGAAAAGAAAAAAGCGACTGGGTTTTGCATCGGTAAAAAGCCTCGTGGCACACATGGTGGAAGAGAAGAAAATTTTACTGATTGCTTTTGGCGCCATGGTGGTTGCGGCTTTGCTGAATCTGGCCGGGCCAATCTTGATCGGGCACGCGGTTGACAATTATATTCAAACCGGAAAATACCACGGGTTACTGGTTTTTGGAGGAATTTTACTGGGAACCTATTTGATTGCTTTGGTTGCCGGATATTTACAAACCCGTATGATGGGCAGCGTGGGACAACGAATGCTGTATACCCTGCGAAATTCGGTTTTTGAAAAATTGCAGGAATTGCCCTACGATTTTTTTAACCAGAACAAAACCGGCGATTTAATTTCACGAATCAACAACGATACAGATAAGATTAATCAGTTCTTTTCGCAGTCGTTAATGCAGTTTTTGAGGGTGATTCTGATTATGGCGGGGTCCGGGATTTTTTTGGTCTCTATTCATGTTCAGCTTGGTTTGGCAGCATTGTCGCCGGCAATTTTTATCTGGCTTTTTACACGCATTGTTTCCCCGTGGGTGAAAAGAAAAAATGCCGAAAATTTAAAAAGTGTCGGTAACCTCAGCTCGGAAGTTCAGGAGAGCTTGAATAATTTTAAAGTAGTGGTGGCCTTTAACCGCCGCGATTATTTCAGACAACGGTTTGCAAAGGTCAATCAAAAAAATTATTCAGCCGCTGTAAAAGCAGGTGTCGCAAACAATATTTTTTTACCGGTGTATACTTTTTTTTCCAACATTGGTTTGCTGATTGTTTTGACACTGGGAATCTATTTTATTTCCATCGGGCAGTTTACTATTGGTTTGCTGATTAGTTTTATTGCTTATGTAAACAGTTTTTACAATCCGCTCCGCCAATTGGCTTCGTTATGGGCAAATTTCCAGGTAGCGCTTGCCGCCTGGGACCGTATTCGCAAAATTCTGGAGTTGGAAAACAACCTGCCTCAAATGGCTGCCAACGGAGTGGATGAAACGGCTTCGCTGATTTCGTTTCGCGATGTTTCATTTGCATACCCCGGCGGCAGCGAGGTTCTTCATAAAATTTCCTTTAATCTGAAAAAGGGAAAAACCTATGCTTTTGTCGGGCCAACCGGCGGAGGAAAAACAACCACCGCTTCGCTGATTTCACGATTGTACGATCCCACCCGGGGAACCGTTTTGCTTGACGGAAAGGATATCCGTTCTTTTTCTGCTGAAGAAAGAGTGAAACGAATCGGGTTTATTTTGCAGGATCCCTTTCTGTTTAGCGGAACCATTCGCGAAAATATTTTGTACGGAAATCCGGAATACAAGGATATTTCGAATGAAGAGCTGGAGAAAATATTCAGGGACACCGGACTGGAAACACTGTTGCAGCGCTTTGAAAAAGGACTGGATACAAAAGTGAACGATTCAGGCAATGGAATCAGTCTGGGGCAAAAACAACTGATTGCGTTTATGCGTGCGGTGCTCCGAAAACCCGATCTGCTTATTCTTGACGAGGCCACTGCCAACATTGATACGGTAACCGAACAGTTGCTGGATGAAATTATTCAGAAATTACCCAGGCAAACCACCAGGGTAATTATTGCACACCGGCTGAATACCATTGCCAACGCCGATGTTATTTATTTTGTAAATACCGGGAATGTAACACGTGCCGGTTCGTTAAAAGATGCCGTGGAAATGTTGATGAAAGGAAAAATGGCGAGTTGAAATTACCTTAAATAATTTAGTTTGTTTGGCGATGATGATGTGATTGCTGATAATGGTCACGGATTAAATCGCGGCCAAAATCACCATCAAAATCACGCCACACCGAGTGAATATGATTGGCGCTGTTTTGTGTATTGTCGAACTCTATTAAAAATGTTTTTCCCTGAATACGGTAATAATGGGGCTCGCCCGACTTTGTTCCCCCGGCCCAGGCAAACCTGATTTCCCCTAACTCCTCGTTGCTGATGTTTTGAAATCGTTTTTGGGCCAGCTCTTCAGGCATGGTTGCCAGGTATTCATTTATTAAACGAAGCAGAAGTTCCTGGTTGGGCACAGTTAGCTCTTCCAGTTTTATGCCCACCGGTTGCAGCGGTTCTGCTTCTGCTGAATTGCCGGTAAGAATATCAAAAGGCGGGCGTTCGCTAAAAATGGCTTTTTGTTTATTTTGAAGCGAATTGATCAATTGAAGGCCCAAATCTTCCTCTGCTGCAAGTGTCCGTTCGCCTTTTCGTTTTCCGCTTTTTATGGTGGCCGGGTTGGCTCCCAGAAAACGGGGCGCGACAGATGTTTTGCCATTTGCCACCGTAAAATTCAGCGCCAAATGATGCCCCTGAAAAGTCCATGCCCACAAACTGCCCCTTTCAGGATTTCCGTAAAAAGCCGCATAATATTGTTCCGGATCGCGCATTGAATAATTGCCCGATATTTCTGCAAGTACATTCTCCAGGCTAATAATCTGCTGTGTTTTTGCATATCCGGTTTCACTGAGCGAAGAACGAAGAAGCTGAAAAAACAGTTGTTTTTGTTTCGGGTTTAGCTCACCAAGCGAAATTCCGGCCCTCGGAAACATGGACGCCGGGAAATAATGCCACCGGTGTCTCGAATCATCAGCAAACGGCAGTTGTGTTTTATTGCGCAATTCGCGTGGGAGCGAATTCAGAAAATCGGCAGCCGGCTGCGTATTATGGCTTTGAAATGATGACATGGAAAATATGGTTATTGCGATGAATAAATATTTTGTTTTCATTCTTTGTGTTTTAGTTGTTTTGGGAAGAAGGCAATCGGTTCAACCGGAAACAATCTGAAACCTATTTCAGAAGGCTCTGTGTTTACTTTTTTGTGCGATAATATGAGCATAATTTTATTGTGTTACCCAATTCAAATAGTATAACAAACAATTTGTTAAAATGCTCAAATTCAGGAGAAGCTTGGTTGGAGATTTTTAGCTTTCAAAATTTATATTACCCTTCTTCCAAACGGGGTAAGTGCCAGCGATGCCATTTTAAAATGTTGTTTTGCCCACGGAATGCCAATAATGGTTATGCCAAGTAAAATACCAAAAAAGAAATGGGTGAGCGCAATCCATATCCCTCCAATAAAAAGCCAAAGCACATTCATAATTGTCGACAAGCAACCCGGCGCGTAATCCATGTATTCAATTTTTTGTCCAAAGGGCCACAACGCCAGAATGCCCAGTTTAAACGATTGCAGGCCAAACGGAATTCCAATAATGGTAATACACAGCAGAAGACCTGCTACCATATATTCAAGAAAAATGGCAAAACCGCCAAATATCAGCCAAATCAGGTTGCCAAGAATTTTCATGTTTTTGTTTTTTGTAAATGTAACTTTTTCTTTTAAAACTTTCCTAAAATCAGTCAATGAGTAGCTGTTTCGAAAGGAAAATTACAGGTTGTAAATGGTGAAGTTTTATTTATAAATTACACGGAATGCGTCATCTTTTGGAGATTGGTTTTTTTGTTTACAG
>JAFGDX010000350.1 GCA_016931875.1 Prolixibacteraceae bacterium | reverse complement strand
GCGGGCAAGCAATTCCGACTGTTCAATATTTAATGGGGTAATTAAAAAGTAAAGTGTGGATGTAACCAGCGCAATGGAAACCGCAATGCCCAGGTTTTTTAACGAGCGAATTAAAGTCTCAAAATCATTGGTGCCGATGGAAAGGCCAACGCCCAGAATCGGGCCCATTAACGGCGATATTAGCATGGCCCCGATAATTACCGCCGTGGAGTTTACATTTAAGCCGATGGAGGCGATTATAATGGAAAAAATAAGAATCCAGGCGGCAGGACCGCGGAAACTGATATCCCGCTTTATTCCGGCAATGGTTGAATCGACATCGGTCCCGTCGGTAATACTTAAAATCGACCGCAGAAACCTTCGCAAGGCAATTAATAAATGGCGAATTTCATTTTCCTGTCTCATCCTTTCCTGTGATTAGTTGGGGCGAAAGATAGAAAAAAAAGAAATATATGATTGTTCTTTAGAAAAGTTGAAGCACGATTCTTTTCAGGGTGGGGTAAGTTTAATTTTTAGCCGGTTCACAGCTTTTGCTAATTGGGAAATAGGTTAAACACTAATCATATTTTCAAAAGGAATAATTTTATCGCCTTTGTATTTCAGCAAAAGATTGGCTACCGCAAGAGTGTCTTTTTCGCAATAACGGATAATGCGCTCAATGTCGTTCTCTTCCCAGTAAATTCGGGCAACCTGGCTTCCGTCAATATCGTCTTTTGGCGTGGGAATATTAAACAGTTCGCATAAAAGGGATAGCGAAGTATAGTGTTTGTAATCGCCAAACTTCCACAACTGAAGGGTATCAATCAGGTGGTCTTTTATCTCCCATGGTTTTGCACCGGCAATATCAAATATTTTTGGCAGCGGAACATTGTGTACCAGCGCACGCCGGGCAATGTACGGAAAATCGAATTCCTGGCCGTTGTGGGCACAAAGCCTTCTTTTTCCGGCCTGGCTAAATTTTTTCCAGGCAGTAAAAAAATTGGAAATCAGTTTTTTTTCATCGTCGTCGTGAAACGATTTTACCCTGAAAAATGGTTCTCCTTTTTTTTGAGTCACATATCCCGCCGAAATACAAATGATTTTACCAAATTCGGCATAAATTCCCGCACGGTCGTACAAATCTTCAGCAGGCTCACCGTTGTTAATCTGGTATTGCATTTTGTGTTCCCACAACTCTTTCCATTTTTCTGTCAGCTCTTCGTACTCGGGTGCCAGGGGCACTGTTTCAATATCCAGAAACAGAATTTCCTCGATGTTCAGATTTTCAAGCATTACAATGATTTTAGTGTCTGGTTAATATAATTTGTTAAAATATTAATGGCTACCTGGTTCATTCCTCCCTGCGGAATAATAATATCGGCAAAACGTTTGGTAGGTTCGATAAATTGCAGGTGGCTTGGGCGCACGGTTTTTTCATAACGTGTCAGCACCTGTTCCACATTTCGCCCCCGTTCCAGAATATCGCGCATAATCACCCTCGAAAGACGGATGTCAGAATCACAGTCTACAAAAACCTTAATGTCCATCAGGTTGCGAAGCGCTTTGTTTGACAGGCACAAAATTCCTTCAATAATCAACACTTTCTTTGGCGAAACAGGGTTGGTTTCCTTTGAACGTGTGCAGGTGATAAACGAATAAATCGGTTCCTGAATGTTTTCGCCCCGTTTCAGTTTTTTTACGTGTTCAATCATCAAATCAAATTCGATGGAATCGGGATGGTCAAAATTTTTGCTTCTTCTTTCTTCAAGGCTCAGGTCACCGTTATCATAGTAATATGAATCGTGCGATAAAACGGCAACTTCCTTTTTCGGAAACTGCTCTGTTATCTTTTTTACAACAGTGGTTTTTCCCGATCCGGTGCCTCCGGCAATGCCAATTACGAGCATTTTCTTTAAAAGTTTATTGTTATATTTAACTAATTTATAACCTGGTTTTAAAAAAGTACCGCTAAGAAAACATTATTTTCGCAGCCGTAAAAGTACAAGATACAAAAAATAGGTTGGAATGATTAATCACGTAGTTCTTTTTAAATTAAACAGCTATTCAAAACAGGAAAAACAGGCTGTAATCGCTGAACTGAAAGCAGCCCTGGAAGGTTTGAAAGAGAAAATTGAAGAGTTGAAATACATTGAAGTTGGGGTAAATTACGAACTGGATGCAAAAAGTTACGACCTGGTTTTAATTTCGCATTTTGAATCGCTGGAAGATTTGGACCGTTACCGGGTACATCCCGAGCATCTGAAAGTGGTGGAACGGATTGGCGAAACCACATCGGCACGCGCAGCGGTTGACTACGAATTTTAGTTTCTGTATTTTTTAATTGAACTTATAAAAAAGGCACTAATGAGCGGTTTGTATCCATTAAAATTTAAACCCGTTTTTTTCGAAAAAATCTGGGGCGGGAACCGGATGAAAACGTTGTTGAATAAGAATTACACTTCACTTTCCAATTGTGGTGAAAGCTGGGAAATATCGGGAGTTGAAGGAAATATTTCGGTGGTGGAGAATGGTTTTCTTGCCGGAAACAACCTCCAGGAACTGGTTGAAATTTATATGGGTGATTTGGTGGGCGATAAAGTATTCAAAAAATTTGGAGAAGAATTTCCGCTTCTCATAAAATTTATTGATGCAGCCGATGATTTGTCAGTTCAGGTTCACCCCAACGATAAACTTGCAAAAGAGAGACACAACGCCTACGGGAAAACCGAAATGTGGTATGTGGTTGATGCGGAAAAAGGTGCGCTGATTAATTCGGGATTTAATCAGGAAGTTACCAAAGAAAAGTATCTTGAATATTTTAATGCAGGAAAACTCATGGATTTGCTGCATTACGACGAAGTGTTTGAAGGCGATGTGTTTTTTATTCCGGCCGGCCGTGTGCACGCCATTGGGAAAGGAGCACTGGTAGCTGAAATTCAGCAAACATCGGATGTTACCTACCGCATTTTCGACTACAACCGGAAAGATGCCAACGGGAACGAACGTGAACTTCATGTGGATTTGGCACTCGATGCCATCGATTTTTCATACCGGCAGGAGTACAAAACAAAATACGAAAAGGCAAAAAACACCTCCTCCGAAATTGTAAGCTGCGATTATTTTACAACCAATTTTCTTGAATTTGACAAAACCGTTGAGAAAGAATACAACCAGCTCGATTCGTTCATTATTTACATGAATCTTGAAGGCGAATTTGAAGTTGAATTTGAAGAGGGGACGGAACGGGTTAAAAAAGGAGAAACGGTTTTAATTCCGGCCAGTTTGGAAACATATAAATTAAAGCCACTTTCAGCCAATGTTAAAACGCTGGAAGTTTACATTCAATAGAGAATACTGAATCACCCGTTTGGGCTGAATTCAGAAAGTTAAACCGATCATTTTCAGGAATGGAAATTAAAGAAGCACGTTTTATTGTCAGCAATACCGATGTAAAAAAATGTCCGAAACCGGACCGGCCCGAGTATGCATTTATCGGGCGTTCGAATGTGGGAAAATCGTCGCTGATAAATATGCTGACAGGAAAAAAGTCGCTCGCAAAAACATCAGGTAAACCGGGGAAAACACAACTTATCAATCATTTTTTGATAAACAATGAATGGTACCTGGTTGATTTGCCGGGATACGGTTATGCAAAAGTGCCAAAAAACGAACGTATAAAATGGGAAAAATTTTTCAGGAAATACATTCAGCAACGTGAAAATTTGTACTGTTTGTTTGTGCTGGTGGATATACGGCATGAACCTCAACCCGCCGACCTGGAATTTATGGAATGGCTGGGTGTCAACGAAATTCCGTTTGTAATTGTATTTACCAAAGCCGATAAGCTAAAACCCGGAGAAAGAGAAGCAAACCTGAAAAATTACAGCGAAGAGATGCTTAAAAACTGGGAGGAAGTGCCTCAATGTTTTGTTACATCATCGCAAACAGGCGAAGGAAAGGACGAAATCCTCGGTTTTATTGAAAATGTTAACCACCCGCGTGCGCAATAAGTTTTAAAGGAAATGTTTTAACTTGTTAACAACAAAAAAGAAGAATAGTAAAGTTTATTAACTTTGCAGCAAATCCAAATCATATAAATAAATGGAAATGGGCAGTAAGAGTCACCCTTTAAAAATTTTCTCCGGAAGAAATACACGGTATTTAACTGAAAAAATTTGCGATAGTTTAAATGTGGATCTTGGTTTATCCTCGTGTCCCGTTTTTGCCGATGGAGAGTTTGAACCCTGCTACGAAGAAACCATTCGCGGTTCTCACGTATTTATTGTACAGTCAACACCGCCTCCCGGCGATAATTTGCTTGAGCTGCTGTTGATGATTGATGCCGCCAAACGGGCCAGCGCCTATAAAATTATTGCTGTAGTTCCCTATTTTGGTTACGCACGCCAGGACCGTAAAGATAAACCCCGTGTATCCATCGGAGCCAAACTTTTTGCCGATGTTTTGTCGGTGGCAGGAATCGACCGCTTGATTACTTTGGATTTACATGCCGACCAGATTCAGGGCTTTTTTAACGTCCCGGTAGACCACTTGTTCGCATCGGCCATGTTTGTGCCTTTTATCGAAAAAATGGGACTGGAGAATGTAGTGATTGCATCGCCCGATGTAGGCGGAACAAAACGCGCCAATACATACGCAAGAATGCTGGAAACCGAAATGGTAATATGCCATAAAACACGGGCAAAAGCAAATGTTGTGGGCAGTATGTCGGTTATTGGCGATGTAAAAGACAAGGATATTATTATTGTTGATGATATTATTGACACCGCCGGCACCATTACAAAAGCTGCCAATCTGATGAAAGATAAGGGAGCAGCCAGTGTAAGGGCGTTTGCAGCACATGGTGTTCTGTCGGGGCCCGCTATTGAACGGATTGAAAATTCAGCATTAACCGAGGTGTATTTTACCGATTCGATACAACCCAAAGCCGAAAGTGAAAAAATTAAATACATTTCAGTAGCCAACGCGATTGGAGAAGCGATTGAAAGAGTTTACAAAAATCAATCGATTAGTTCGTTATATTACAGGTAATTTATATATTTGCACCGCTTTTTCCACAAGCAGGCACAGTAATAATATGCATGCTGTTATCCCGGCGCTCCGGGAAGGACTGAGTACCATAATTATTAACGTAAATTATTACAAATGAAATCAGTAGTTATTAAAGGACAAAAAAGAGAGTCCTTAGGTAAAAAAGAAGCTAAAAAGCTTCGTTCACAGGAATTGGTTCCGGCCGTACTTTACGGTGGTGAAGAGGTGGTTCATTTCACCGTTCCATTCAGCGAGTTACGAAAATTGATTTATACACCCGATGTATATTTGGTTGACATTGACATTGAAGGTAAAACCTATAAAGCAATCATGCAGGATATTCAGTGGCATCCGGTGGAAGAAGTGATTCTTCATGTCGATTTTATGAAGATTGGCGACGAAAAACCAATAAAAATTTCAATTCCGGTGAAACTAAACGGCCTGGCCAGAGGTGTGAAAGCGGGTGGAAAACTGAAGAAAAACCTTCGGGTATTAAAAGTAAAAGCACTGGCAGAAAACCTGCCCGATGTGATTAATGTTGATATAGCCAAACTGGGAATTGGACAGAGTATTAAAGTTGCCGATTTGAAAGTTGAAAACATCGAATTCCTCGACAGCAAATCAAACATGGTGGTTTCTGTTATAACCTCAAGAGCTGCCAAGTCTGCAATGGGGGCATTGCCCGAAGATGAAGAAGAAGAAACCGCTGAAGGAGAAGCAGAAGGTGGAGAAGCAACTGAAGCACCTGCCAGCGAAGAATAAATCTTAAATTATAATTCTGTGAAGTACTTAATTGCCGGACTCGGTAATATAGGGCCAGAATATAAAAATACTCGCCATAATATTGGCTTTCAAATATTGGACGCTCTCGCTGAGGCGTCCAATATTCATTTTAACGATAAACGGTATGGATTTGTGGCCGAGTATAAATATAAAGCCCGAACCTTTGTGTTGCTAAAACCAACCACGTATATGAACTTAAGTGGGAGAGCCGTAAATTACTGGATGCAAAAGGAAAACATCGGTATTGAAAATGTGTTGGTGCTGGTGGATGATATTGCATTGCCTTTTGGTACCATCAGGATTAGGGCAAAAGGAAATGATGGCGGACACAACGGGTTAAGAAATATTAACCAGGTTTTGGGACGGAACGACTATGCACGGCTCCGCTTTGGCATTGGCGACGATTTCCATAAAGGTTTCCAGGTTGACTATGTTTTAAGCGACTGGACCAAAGAAGAACAAAAGGAGATGCCCGAAAAAATAGATTATTGTATTGAAATCATACAAAGTTTTGGTACAATTGGCGTAGAGCGGACAATGAATTTCTTTAATAAAAGAAAATAAAATGGACGAGAATGTACGGGTAGATAAATGGCTGTGGGCAGTGCGTATTTTTAAAACACGAAGCCAGGCAACCGATGCATGCCGGAAGGGACATGTTTCGGTGGATGATTTACCCGTAAAACCATCGCGGATTATTCATCCCGGCGAAACGGTTAAAGTACGAAAACAACAGGTTACCCGGAGTTTCAAAGTATTAAAACTGGCCGAAAAACGAATGTCAGCCAAATTGGTTCCCGATTTTCTGGAAGACAGTACGCCACCCGAAGAACTCGAAATTATGGAAATGCAGAAAAATATGCGCTGGATTACCCGTGAAAGAGGAACAGGAAGGCCGACCAAAAAAGAACGCCGCGAACTGGACGACTTTTTTGACCTTTAAAAAATCAATACCTTTGTATGGCCGGGAGCAGGTAGTTACCCGGAGATTTCCAATTTAAATTTTTCAGGATGCTTATTGCAAAACAAAAACGAAAAGAAAATATTGCTGAATATATATTGTATCTCTACCAGGTTGAAGATTTGATCCGGGCATTCCGCCTCGATATGAATCTGATTGAAAAGCAGTTGGTGAAAAGTTACAGAGCAGATGAAAATACCTCAAAAGAAATTACCGACTGGTACAGCAACCTGGTAATAATGATGGACAAGGAGGGAATTCGCGAACATGGGCATTTGCAGTTTCTCGTTAACCTGATTGACGATGTAAACCAGGTGCATCTCAAACTAATGGAAACCGGTGTTGACAGTATTTATGTAACCACCTTTCAGTCGGTGGCAGGCCTGATTACCGAATTAAAACAAAAAAACAAGGAAGCCCAAAACGATGTGGATTTATCCATTACTGCCATTTATGGATTTCTTTTATTGAAAATGCAGAAAAAAGCAATTTCTGATGAAACCTCCGATGCCATAAAACGCATCAGCCAGTGGCTGGGTTTGTTGTCGAAAATGTATAAAAAATACGAGGAAGGTGATTTAGAATGGTAATTCACCCGCCTCAGGGAAAAATTGTTTTTCCCGGGGCGAAGGAAGACGGCAACTCTGTTTTTGCCCGAACCAGCGATAACGGTTTCTTGCAACCCAACGGTACATTTTGTCTCGTACTTTTTTTGGAACAATTGTAAATACCACAAGCCATTTCCAGGGAGCAGGAAGCAAACGTGCAATTTCCAACGCTGCTTCCGACTCAGTATAAATGCGTTTTTTCCAATACAAAATAACCGAATTTGTTTCGGGTGGAATTTGAAGCAATTGTATTGCTTTTTCTCCTGCTTCCGACTGCAGTGCCACAAAGCGAAATTGTTTTTTGCGCTGGTGCTGTAAAATAAAATTCACAACCCCGTTGCACAGGTTGCAAACTCCATCGAAAATTACCACTGGATAATCGGTCATGTTTTTTTAAGAACAACAGCAGAATAAATTTTCAGTTCAAATAAACCCAAAATGAGGGAAAACAGAATTTATATTTTACCACCATTTATATGCACGTATCTGTTGTGACCTTTTCCCCAAATTGTTATATTTATTGGCAATAACTGAATTCAAAACAAATTTAAACCTATGCTGATCATTGTCGGGATACTACTGATTTTACACGGGCTTGTACATTTGTTGTATTTCGGACAAAGTTCAAGGATTTTTGAACTTCAGCCCGGAATGCAATGGCCCGATGAAGCCTGGCTCTTTACGCCGCTTTTCAGAAAAAAGGCAGTTCGGATTCTGGCAGGCAATTTTTGTATTTTGTCGGCCATCGGATTTACGGTTTCGGGCATTGCTGTTTTGGCACAGCATGCCAACTGGTATTTCCTGGCTTTTGGTTCTGCCGTTTTTTCCTCGTTGTTGTACGTAACTTTCTGGAACGGGAAATATGAGAAATTGCATGATCAGGGAGCTATTGCAATTATCATTAATATTTTAATTGTTGTAAGTATCCTGATTTTTCATTGGCCTCAATTCAATTTTTAAAACGGTTGTGAAGGTTTATTGTGTTTGGAACTTATTGTTGCAAACCAACCTCTTCTTCCAGTTCCAAAAACCAGCTTACCGATGCAAGCCCGGCCGGAATAATTCCTCCAATGTGGTCGGTTTCGGGTAATCCCATCCATAACACCTGGTCGATTCCTAATCCCAGCGAAAGAAATTCCTGGTAAATATCAGTTGATACTTTTGAAGGGACAAAGTTATCAGCCAGTCCGTGAATTAAAAGGGTAGGGATTTCTGTTTCCCAGGCCGAAATACTGTTGCCTTCCAGTGTGTTGGCTACAGAGGCGTATTTTTCATCGGTATCAAAACCGGTAATGTAATCGGCAGTTAACAAATCGCTTACTGTAGTGGTTAGTTCAGCATTAATTTGTTCGCCCGATTTTGACCCGTCAT
>JAFGDX010000349.1 GCA_016931875.1 Prolixibacteraceae bacterium | reverse complement strand
CCGTTTCAACAAATCAATTCGGAACTGAAATTTCATTTTAGCAACATCGAAAAATTTGCGTTTGCCAACATGAGGCAGCTAAATTTTGTAAACGACAGTTTGGTAATGGATACTATCCCGACTTTGATGGTTGATTACAACGACGATGTTCTTCCACTTGTTATTCCCGAGGAAAATGCAAAAATCAACAACTGGCTAAGGATTCGGCTTAACAATCCAAAAATTTCGGTAATTAATTATTAAAGGAACTACATTTTCATCATCCTGTCCATCTCGCGCCGGGCATCTTTATGTTTGAGTGTTTCGCGCTTGTCGTACACTTTTTTGCCTTTTGCCAGCGCTATTTCCAGTTTTGCCAAACCGCGTTCGTTGAGAAAAAGTCTCACCGGAACAATGGTAAGACCCGACTCTTTTACTTTTTTCTCCAGTTTTTGAAGTTCTTTCCTGTTCAGCAGCAATTTCCGGTCGCGTTTGGCCTCGTGGTTAAAATGTGTCGCCATTTCATATTCCGAAATATGAAGATTTTTCACATACAACTCGCCACTGTAAAACTGGCAATAGGAATCTGACAGGTTTGCTTTTCCGTTTCTGATGGATTTAATTTCGGTGCCCACCAGTTGCATTCCGGCCACAAACCGCTCAATCAGTTCGTACTCAAACGTAACTCTCCGGTTTTTTATGTTGATATTTACAGGTTTATGCGCCATTTAAAAATATGCAGTTACTAATTTGGAAAGTAAGATACTTAAAAAACTAAACACAAAAAAGTTCACCAAAATGGTAATGATAATATAGCTGTCTTTTTTTTCTTTTGGAAGTTCCAGCAGTTCGTTTGCCCCAATCCAAAAAATATAGAAACTGTAAATGCCAAGAATATCCAAAACATATAAAAACTGAAAAAGGCCGGTAAGAATGGAAACAAGCAAAAACGGCGTAAGTGAAAACAGCACCAGTTTTCGTACCGCTGCCATATTTTTTTCGCCTTTAAATGTTTTTATCAGTTCGTTGGTAAAATAAACCGCCAGCAAATACTGTAAAACAAACAGCAACACTTCGCGGATAGCTTTTAACACGGCGGTGCCCATATAAAAGTGGGCGCTCCTGAAAAATTCGCCCAAAAAAACGGCCGCAGCTACCACTGCCAGAATGGGAATAAAAAATTCGGTAATACTCTGGAAATGGGTTTCGGTGGTTTCTTTCCGGGCTTTCCAGAATTCCTTCGGATTCAAAATATTTTCCTTGATTGTAGATATTATTTTCTGAAAAAACCTTGCTTCCATTGCGTTTTGTTTGCCGGCAAAATTACACTTAAAAACATATTATGGAAAATATAACCCGATTACTTTTTTTTATGTTTCCTTTCGGATAAAATATTCTGAAGGGCAAACATCTCGTCGCGGAGGCGGGCTGCCTCAATAAAATCGAGTTCTTTTGCCGCGGTCTTCATCTGTTTTTTGGTTTTTTCAATTGCCTTTTCCAGCCCCTCCACACTCATGTACTGCACCACGGGGTCGGCAGCAATGTCAGGTTGTCCCATTCCTCCGGTGTATTCCTGCTGCTTATCGCTCCGGTACTGATAACCAATAATTTCGCGCGTGGGTTTTACAATTTGGGTAGGTGTAATGTTGTTTTCCTCGTTGTATTTCAGCTGTTTTTCGCGCCGGTAGTTGGTTGAGTCAATGGTTTTTTGCATCGAGTCGGTAATTTTATCGGCATACATAATCACCATGCCGTTGAGGTTTCGTGCCGCACGTCCGGCGGTTTGTGTGAGCGAACGTTCCGAACGCAGAAATCCCTCCTTGTCGGCATCCAGAATGGCCACCAGCGAAACTTCAGGCAAGTCCAGACCTTCGCGCAGCAAATTGATTCCCACCAGCACATTAAATTCTCCTTTTCGCAGCTGCTCCATTATTTCCACGCGTTCCATGGTATCCACATCTGAGTGAATGTACCGTGTTTTTACCCCCATATTTACCAGGTATTTCGATAATTCCTCTGCCATTCGTTTTGTAAGGGTAGTAACCAGCACACGTTCATTTCGTTCAATACGGAGATTGATTTCATACATCAGATCATCAATCTGGTTATTGCTGGGGCGCACATCGATTACCGGGTCGAGCAGCCCGGTTGGACGAATAATTTGTTCCACCACTACCCCTTCGCACCTGGCCAGTTCATAATCAGCCGGGGTGGCACTTACATATACCACCTGTTGTGTCAGGTCTTCAAATTCCTCAAATTTCAGCGGACGGTTATCAATGGCAGCCGGTAAACGGAAACCGTATTCCACAAGCGTAACTTTTCTTGAATTGTCGCCGCCATACATGGCCCTGATTTGCGGAAGCGTAACATGGCTTTCATCGATAATACAAAGAAAATCATCCGGAAAATAATCAAGCAAACAGAAAGGGCGGGTTCCGGGTGCACGGCCATCGAAATAACGCGAATAATTCTCAATGCCCGGGCAGTAACCCAGTTCACGCATCATTTCCATGTCGTATTCCACGCGCTCCAGAATACGTTTGGCTTCCAGCGGTTTTCCTATTTCTTTAAAATACTCCACCTGCGCCACCAAATCATCCTGAATAGTATGAATGGCAGATTTCATGCGGTCTTTTGTGGTAACAAAAATATTTGCCGGATAGATTTTTATCTCGTCCATTCTTTCGTATTCCTGCCCGGTTTGCGGGTCGAAACCGGCAATTTCTTCAATTTCATCGCCCCAAAAAACAATACGGATGGCTGTGTCAGCATACGCCGGATAAACATCAACCGTGTCGCCTTTTACCCTGAACATTCCCCGTCCGAAATCAACTTCACTCCGCGAATACAGAGCTTCTACCAGTTGATGAAGCATGGCATTCCGCGAAATCGTCTGCCCCACTTTTATTTCAGTAATATTGGCATGAAAATCTTCAGGATTACCGATGCCGTACAAACACGAAACCGACGAAACCACCACTACGTCGCGCCGTCCTGAAAGCAATGCCGAAGTAGCGCTCAACCGCAGTTTTTCAATGTCCTGATTGATAGACAAATCCTTTTCAATATAAGTATTGGTGGTTGGCAAATAGGCTTCCGGCTGATAATAATCGTAATACGACACAAAATATTCCACTGCATTTTCGGGAAAAAACTGTTTCATTTCACCGTATAACTGGGCTGCCAGAGTTTTGTTATGGCTGAGAATTAAGGCCGGCCGCTGTACTTTTTCAATCACATTGGCCATGGTAAACGTTTTTCCCGAGCCTGTAACTCCCAACAATGTCTGAAAACGTTCGCCGTTCTCAATTCCCTCAACCAGCTGTCTGATGGCTTCCGGCTGATCTCCGGTTGGTTTATAATCTGAAGCTATTTTAAATTGCATATGCGAAAACTATACTACCGATTCGTAAAAACGAAATCAATATTGGAAATATTTATTCTGTATTTAACTAAAAGCAAAACTATTTTACTGCTTTGGGAAAAAACGTTGTAAAAATCAGTTGCCTTTCTGTTGCATCCAAACAGGTTTTATTTGCGGCGTATGTTCTTTCCCGATGATATGGCGGTACAATTCCGGCCGCCGGGCATTTGTATATCTGAACCCTCCTGAAAGCTGAATTTTATCTTTCACAAGGGTGGCAACAGCAATATCATCATGAAAGGATTTTATTTCCGACAACACCTCTCCGTAAGGATCAAGTATCATCGAATTTCCGTTTTTTAAATGTTCCCCGTCGTAACCAACCGG
>JAFGDX010000348.1 GCA_016931875.1 Prolixibacteraceae bacterium | reverse complement strand
TGTAATTTGGCGTTCGGAAAATATTTCTCAATGTATTCCATACTTTGCTGCAGGGCAACCGGGTGCGAATAAATATCGGTAATATCTTCTTTTTTCACCCCGGGCGAAACCATTAAATTCATTTGAATATGTAGATAAATTTCGCCGGTGATACGGAGATGGAAGTCGCGAATGAGCTGGTAATTTTTTAACAAACTACCGGCAATTGAATTTTCAATGGCCATAACTGCATAATCCACCTTATCTGTGTCAACCAGTTCACAAACGCTTGTAAATGATTTACACTCAACAACCTCTATCTTTTCGTTAAAATATTTTAAAGCCGCATCCTCGTGAAAAGATCCGGCTATACCTTGTACGGCAATTCGTTTCATTCCATTATTTTTAATGCATCCAAAGATACAAATTCTGAACTAAGATTGGTGAAATGGGCGGTTTTACTTTTGACTGTGCTATTCTACAATAAAAAATCGCCTTCATGAAAAAGAAAATCGTTTTTGTGGTTTTGAAGAATTTCCACACATTTTTGAATACTGGCTGGCCGGATGACAATGGTTGCCGAATCCTGTTCCATGGAAAATGCATACATATATTCAATAAACGAACCTCCTTCACTTAAAATTTTCAGCAATTTTGAAAGGCTCCCGGGCTGGTTGGATGTTTTGGCCAGAACAACATCGGTGGTTTTTACCGAAAAGCGGTTTTGTTTTAATATTTCGCAGGCTTTGTCGGGGTTGGAAACAATTAACCGTAATATTCCAAAATCGGATGTATCGGCAATGGTAAATGCAGAAATATTAATTCCGGAGTCGCCTAAAATTTGAGTTACCTCGTTTAGTCTCCCCGATTTATTTTCGAGAAAAACAGATACTTGTTTGATTATCATTTTGTCAGATTTTTCGGTTATCAATCACACGTTTTGCTTTGCCGGCAGTTCGTTCAATGGTTTTGGGTTCTACCAGTTTTACATCAACCGAAATGCCCAGTGTACTTTGAATATTGTTACGAATTTTTTTTCGCAGTGCTTCCAGTTCCTTTATTTCATCTGAAAAAAACTGTTCCTGCACTTCTACCATCAGTTTCAGAATATCGAGTGTTCCTTCACGTTCCACAATCAACAGGTAATGAGGTTCAGTTTCACTCATTTCGAGCAGAACACTTTCTATTTGCGAGGGGAAAACATTTACACCGCGGATGATTAACATATCGTCGCTGCGGCCCATACATTTTTCCATCCGAACCAGTGTCCGGCCACATTTGCAGGTATCGTAAATCAAACGTGTTAAATCGCGGGTGCGGTAGCGGATAATCGGAATCCCCTCTTTGGTTATTGTACTGAAAACCAGCTCGCCAATTACTCCTGGGTCCACAGGCTGCAATGTTTCAGGGTCGATGATTTCCGGAATAAAATGGTCTTCGTTTACATGCATCCCTTTCTGGTGCACACATTCGCACGAAACGCCGGGGCCAACGATTTCGCTCAGCCCGTAAATATCAATGGCTTTGATTTTGAGTTTGGCTTCAATTTCCTTTCGCATATTTTCGCTCCACGGTTCGGCGCCAAAAATACCCACCCTGAGTTTCAGGCTTTCCGGATCGACTCCGATCTCCTGCATGGCTTCGGCAAGGTAAAGTGCATACGACGGGGTGCAGGCAATGGCTGTTGAGCCAAAATCCTGCATCAGCTGAATTTGTTTTTTTGTATTTCCGCCGGAAATGGGAATAACCGTTGCGCCCAGGTTTTCGGTTCCGTAATGCAGGCCCAGTCCGCCGGTAAACAAGCCGTAACCATAAGCCACCTGCACAATATCGTTTTTATGAATTCCGGCCATACAAAGTGAACGGGTTACCACTTCAGCCCACATTTGCAAATCGTTGCGCGTGTATCCCACCACTGTTGGTTTGCCGGTAGTGCCCGAGCTGGCATGCAGACGAACAATTTCGCTCATTGGCACGGTAAACATGCCAAACGGGTAATTGTCGCGCAAATCGGTTTTGTTGGTAAAAGGCAGGTCTTTTAAATTCTCCACACTTTTAATATCGCCCGGAAGAATTCCTTTTTCCTGCATTTTTGCCCTGTAACTGGGTATGTTGTGGTATATTCGTTTTACAGTAGTTATAAGTCTCTCCGATTGGATGGCTGCCATTTCATCTCTGGAAGCACATTCAATTTTTTCGTTCCAAATCATTCAATCAAAAGCTAAAAAGGTTGGTATAAGATTTCTATTTTTTTTTGAAAACTCAGCCTATTTGCCATAAACAACATCATCGTCGAGCAAATGAACATTGTTTATTTCAAGGCGTCGCTTGGCTTCCAGTACATCGGCCACTTCCAGTATCAACACGGCCATTCCGCTTTCTGAAATCAACCGGCTGTCGGCACGTTCAATATGAATTCCGGCCCGCGAAATTTTAACCAGAAGTTCGTCCAGTCCGCCGGCTTCATCTTTCATTTCCAGGGCTATAACTTCTCGTAAAACCACTGCGCTTCCTCTTTCCGACAGTAACTGATATGCTTTTTCGGGTTTGTTTACCAACATATGTAAAACCCCCCAGCCATGCAAAACACTGTTTAATGAAACTGAACGGATATTGATATTTTCCGTTTTCAGAATGCCGGTTATTTTC
Source organism: Prolixibacteraceae bacterium (assembly GCA_016931875.1). Taxonomy (GTDB): domain Bacteria; phylum Bacteroidota; class Bacteroidia; order Bacteroidales; family Prolixibacteraceae; genus Draconibacterium. The sequence continues at coordinate 4,318 of JAFGDX010000348.1, read as the reverse complement.
TCGAAATGGGTAATCCTGTTTTCAAGAAAAACGGATATTTCGTAAGCCATTTTTTTGTTTTTTTATTTCATGTAAAAAGGCTGTCTTTTTCTTTTTCTGCTGACAGCCCTGATGAATGTTATTAGCCGTAAAATTAACAAGTATTATCAGAAATTGTAAGCAACGGCAATCATATTTCTGAAATTTGTAACATTTTCGGTATTTTTTACTTTGGCTTTATCATTAAAATCGTTTTCACCATATGCTACGGTTGTAAGACTCATTTCCCATCCAAACATAAAGTTTTTGAAATTGAAAATCAACTGGGGTGAAATTTTATACATCATACCGGCATTGGTTGCAAAGCCATAAAACGGGCCAACCGGGTTTTCGGATGTTCCCATATTTTTCAGATATCCTGCGAAAAGCCCAACTTTCCATTTTTGACCATACACCATATTCACCCAATTGTATAAATGATTAAACGGTGTGTAGGTTTCAGCGCCGGTAGTGCTGTTTAACGAAGCAACTGCATAACCACTGGGCAGCAAACTTTCGCAAACATTTTGTCCGTACATGGTTTTGGCTTTCAACTCAAAGTTGTTTTTGGTGAATTTCAGATAGGCCATTGCAGCCATGGTTCCAAGCTTTTCGGTTGTTTTATAGGTGCCACCGGTTCCGGTTGTGTAGGTACGGGGTTGAATCATTTTCCAGTCAAGTGCCGCACCCAAAACCCAGTTTTCATTGTAATACTGCAACTGCCCGTGTAAATTTGGAACAACTGCATCGCGCTGGTATTGGTATGTTTTCCCGGCCGGGCCGGTGTTGGCATATTTAAACTGGTACACAGCTGCCAGAATAAGATCGAGATGTTCATTTAACCGATGTGTTACCCGGAGTTGCGGACTGCGGTTGAAAACCTGGAAAGGCAACCCGGTATTTTCATTTAGTGTTGACGGATACACTTTTTCAATAAAAGTAGGATGCCATGTTCGGCCAAACAAAAGTTTGGTTTTGGGCCATGTAAACTGGGTGTATGCGTGCCGCAAACGCAGACTGTTGGTGGCGGTTCCGCCGGTAAAATCAACTTCAAGATAAGCCCCGATTTGTGCTTTTCCCATTTCGAGTCCCGAAAAGCGTGTTCCGAGTCGTGTAAACGTATTGAGAAAATGGGCGCTGGGCTGGGCATTTATATCCTCTCCATTTTCATCATAAACCGGCATTTGCGGAAAAATTTCCAAAAGATGATCACAGGCATCTACATTTCTTCTGGAGTCGAAAATAAAATCATTCCGCACAAAACCGGAAAGATCGACTTGTACATTTTTGGAAGATAAAAATCCCTGAGAGTATACATTCACGGATAAACAAATGAGCAACAATACAAATATCCTTTTCATGGTTAGCATCTGAATTTTGGTTTTTGTTGAAAATAAAAACTACTTCAATTTTTATCCCTTAAAATTAAAACAAAACCACTTTCTTTAAATACCGGAACAATAGTTCAATAACATATTTGCTTATTTATTCTGGTTTTAAATAATCATAATATTTTCAGTGAAAATGTAACAAGTGTTACAACTTTTCAGTATGAAAACAGTAAAATTTGGACGAAAATAACCGGATAAACTATGTTGAAAAAGCTTTTACCACCTGACCGATGGAAGTTACCTGTACTGATTATAACCAGCATCTTCGCAGGCCTAATCATTTTTACATTTTATATTTCGAAGGCCCACTCCTACTTGTCCGACAATCCTTCCACCTGCACCAACTGTCATATTATGGCTCCGCAGTATGCCACCTGGAGCCACGGTTCACACCGCGAAGTGGCGCATTGCAACGATTGTCATGTGCCACACAACAACGTGGTTAACAAGTTTTATTTCAAAGCCAAGGACGGAATGCGGCATGCTACCATTTTTACACTCAGAAGAGAGCCGCAGGTTATTTTTATAAAAGAGGAAGGGGCCGGGGTGGTGCATCAAAACTGTGTTCGTTGTCATTCAAAATTATTAAACGACCCCAAACTTGAGGCAGGGGTAAAAGCACACTATGAACACATGACCGACAGAAAATGCTGGGATTGCCACCGGGAAGTTCCACACGGCCGGGTGAACAGTCTTTCCAGTGTTCCGAATGCTCAGGTCCCGCTTCCTGAAAGCCCTGTTCCCGACTGGATTAAAGAATACATAAAAAACAATTAAAATACATATCAATATGAACGCAAAGTTTAAACTAACCGAAAAAAGCCCGTGGCTGGCATGGACCATTTTTTTAGCCACCATTGTTGTTGTGTTTTTGCTGGGCCTGCTGGCCTCGTCGATTATTGAACGAAGGGCAGAAGCGGCCTTTGTAAATGTGCCAAAAAATAAAATCAGCGAATTTGAACCACGAAATGAAGTGTGGGGTGAAAATTATCCGCGTGAATTTCAGTCGTATTACGGCACTTCCGACACTCTGTTCAGAAGCAAATACAACGGCAATGCCATGATCGACATGCTGGAGGAAGATCCACGTTTGGTGGTTCTTTGGGCAGGTTATGGTTTTTCGCACGATTACAACCAGGCAAGAGGACATTATTACGCTGTCACCGATATTCACAATACCCTGCGCACCGGAGCGCCCAAAAAAGCCACAGACGGACCGATGCCCACTACCTGCTGGACCTGTAAAAGCCCCGATGTACCAAGATTAATGAATGAAATTGGGGTAACCCAGTTTTACACCGGAAGGTGGGCCGAACTTGGACCTGAAATTGTGAACCCGATAGGCTGTGCCGATTGCCACGACAATGAAACCATGAACCTTACCATTACACGACCGGCTTTAATTGAAGCGTTTGAACGAATCGGGCGCGATGTTACCAAAGCCAGCCACCAGGAAATGAGGAGCCTGGTTTGCGCCCAATGCCATGTGGAATATTATTTCGACAAGAAAAAAGTGGAAGGAGCCGAATATTTAATGTATCCCTGGGACAATGGTTTTTCCGCCGAAGCAATGGAAGAATATTACGACAATCTGGAATTCAGCGACTGGACCCACGCCATAAGCAAAGCACCCATGTTAAAAGCTCAACATCCGGGCTACGAAACCTACATGACAGGGATTCATGCACAGCGCGGTGTTTCGTGTGCCGATTGCCACATGCCTTACAAAAGCGAAGGAGGCCAGAAATTTACAGATCATAAAATGCAGTCGCCATTAAACAACATTGCCAATTCGTGCCAGGTTTGCCACCGCGAAGAGGCTGCAACATTAATGGCAAATGTTTATGAACGCCAGGATAAAATTATTGAAAACCGCGATAAACTGGAAGAACTGATTGTGCGTGCCCACATCGAAGCAAAAAAAGCATGGGATTTGGGCGCTTCCGAAGAACAAATGAAAGATATCCTTCAGGGAATTCGTCATGCACAGTGGCGGTGGGATTATGCAGCAGCAAGTCATGGCGCATCATTTCATTCGCCGGTTGAACTTGGCAGAGTGATTGCAGGAGCCATAACAATTGCCCAGGAAACCAGGATAAAACTGGCACGGGTGCTGGCTCAACTGGGGTTTACAGGCGAAATTCCCTACCCCGACATTTCAACCAAAGAAAAAGCACAGGAATTTATTGGCCTGGATATTAAAACCATGGATGCCGAAAAAGAAGAATTTTTGAAAACGGTTGTGCCTGAATGGATGAAAGAAGCAAAAAAAAGGGAAGATTCATGGGAAGTGGTGACTGTTTATTAGTTGCTTTGAAACTGTATCTAAAATAAAAAAATACAGATAGATGTTGAATTGAAAAAGGCATGTAAAAACCGCTTGCGTTGAAAGGTTGATGAGCCCGATGTGCATACCGATCTGCACATTGACTACCAACAAAACGATTTTTACTTTTGCCTTTTTTACATTGTGTTGAGGAATGAATAAAAACAGAGCCCTGAAAATTTTAAAAAAACTGCACAAATGGCCGGCGATTGTTATTGCTTTTTTTGCCATTTTATTTGCCACCTCGGGAATAGTAATGAACCACCGCGGAATTTTTTCTTCCATCGATGTTTCGCGGAAACTGCTGCCATCCAATTATACCTACAAAAACTGGAACCTGGCGGCAGTGCGCGGATCGCTGCAAACCCCGGAAAATGATATTCTTATTTACGGAAACATTGGGATTTGGAAAAGCGACGGAAGTTTTCAACAGTTTTCAGATTTCAACCAGGGGTTCCCCAATGGAATTGACAACCGAAAAATATATTCGGTGGTGCAACTGAACAACCTGCTTTTTGCCGGCACACACATGGGGCTGTTTTCCCGGAATACGAGCAAAAGTGCGTGGGAAAAAATTAACCTG
>JAFGDX010000035.1 GCA_016931875.1 Prolixibacteraceae bacterium | reverse complement strand
CCGTATTTCAGGTAATTCATTCCCACATTATCTCTGAAATCGGCCACCGGATCAACCGAATTTGCAATTTCCTTATCGCCATCCACAATGTCCATTACTGCAAAACGGTCCTGCAATTTATTGCACTGTTTTAGCATGGCTGCATGAATAGCTCCCGCTTTATCAAGAGCCAGATGAACGGTTTCAGGAATAACCAGCAAGGTTGGCAAATCCTCTTTTTCCAAAACGGTAAGACCATTTGACAGATCAGCATCACTAATTCCCGATGTATCGGTATTGTATGCTCCAACTGAAACGACAAAACAATCGCCACCGCCGTTGGCATAAAACATCCGAACCGAATCGTATAATAAATTGATACTTTCAATTTTGGTCTTTTTTACCGAATTATCTGCATTCAGTTCAATTTCAATGGTAGTAGGATCAGGAGCGCCTCCAAAATAAAATTCATATTCAGGAAGAGAACCAATTTTTACGGGTTTGATAATGCCATCCGCATGATAATCCACGCCGTCAACCACGGCGCTTTCAGTATAACCGACAAAAGCGGGTATAGCTGTTTCAACTTGCGCTACCGACGGTGGAAACTTTGAAATTTCCTCGACATAAACGCCTGGTGTTTTGTACGAAGTTGCCATAATTTAAATTTTTAGTTTTACATGTATATTTCAGAATAATATTTATTGTTTGGTATGTCAGGTTTTACTGTGCGAACACCCGGATTGGGAAGTTCAACACCGCCCAGTTCAACAGAAATAAATCCGCTTTGTGTGAGCGGGTGTTCTGCTTTTGTTATCAGAATTTTTGAGCTGCCATTTTCCTTTTTTACATCGTCGCCGCCTGTAACCGTTTGGTTGTTTGCAAAAATGTAGCGCCAGGTGGTTTCCCGGTTTTTAAAATTAATTTCAAAAACTTGTGCCGGCACCGGAATTTTATCCTGTGCGTTTGTGATATCAAGTGAACTGTTATCGGCTTTAATAAAAATCCGAATCAGTGCCAAAAGATTCATTTTTTCAGATACCTGCAATTTTTTCATTTCGTCTTCAAAACCTTTTTCGGAAAGAATAAAATCTTCGTCCACATGAAAATTACCACCGGCTTTGTCAATCAGTGGAAAACTGTTTGGTTCTGATGATAACCGGCGGTTTGAGAGGTAACAGAGTTTTCCGGCATTCTCCATTTTTAGGTCGGTATAATTGTAAAAAGAGGTGTCTTTTATTTGAACCAAAAAGGTAAAAGCCAGATCGTCCTCCAGCGAAATGAAAGGTTCGTCTTCATCAGTACCTGTCACTTTTGTCCACACGACAAATCCGGTTTTCACCTTTTTAAAAACCAAGTTATGCCCGTTTATTTTTTGCCGGGTTTCACCGTCGGGTTGAATGGTGAGTATGGTATTTATATCATAGGTCTCCAGTTGAATTTCCATTTCCTCATCCGTCATCGAACTGTATTCCTGCTCCCCCTTATTTAAAAAATAGTGGTGAAGCACATTTACGTTAAAAAGCGGACTGTATTTTACTGAGAAAGCCATTACAAAATATCTTTTAAGTTTCCGCCAACATGTGTAATAACCTCTGCTGCCGAGCGTTTTTTATCCTGTTTAATCTGAATAATCTGCACCTTGTAGATTACCGACGGCATCTGCCGCCCGCCAAGCGTTCCCCAAATGTTGTTGAGTTCTTCAAAACCGGGGGTGTACATTTCCAGAATAAATTTGAAATATTCCAGCACGTCGAGCGCCACATTTGTGCGGTTGTATACCGTATTCCCCGAAGTAAAAACCTTTTTCCCCTGGAAAAACTCGATAATTCTGGAGATACTTTTCAACGATTTGTCGTACGAATCGCAGTTGGCGCTAAACAACACATACAAATTCAGGTTTACCGGCGGGTTGTAGTATTCGGTTTTGTCATCTTTGATTTTGTAGCTGGGCACATTTTTGAGTGTCGATTCCTCTTCCAGCTTCAAAAGCGTCATCACCACTTTATCATCTACTTTTGTGGCATCGTCGCTCCCCGATTCCCAAAGGGCAATGTTCTCGAGCACAATAATTTTTCCCAACCCCACTTCGGTAAACCAGGTTTCAACCTGTTCTTTTAAGATTTGCAAGGTGTCGTAAATCATTTCAAGTCAATTTGTAACTGTCAGTAATTACATTTGACCATCAGAATCCTGCTTCAAAAAGATTTACAATCGGGGAAAATACATACAGCAAAGAATCGCTCTATCCTCTATGTATCGGTTTTTACTAAAAACATTTTTTTACACATTCCCTAACTGTTTTGCGTCTCTCGAAAAATTTAAAACTGAACCTTTGGGCTCAGAGTGATCTAATGGTTTCGAAATACAAGTTACGACTTAAAACAGAACAAGTCAATGCCTGGTTGCGGTAAAAAAAACAGAAACATTCCATAATGTTCTGTTTATCAAATTTTTATATTTCCAAAAAAAAGGATAAAAATAACTTTTATTAAACAAAAGGTTAGGCGAACCCTAAAATGATGATTTTACAATGGTCAGCAGTTTTTCTGTTTCATTAATAAGTTTTGAATGGCTGCCACTGAAATGATTAACCATACATGCAAAGGCCAGTTTTTTCCCTGAATCAGTGAGCAAATACCCTGCATAACATCTCACCCGGGTCATGGAACCGCTTTTGGCTTTTAACCCATCTGGTGTAAACATTTTTGAATCGAACCCGGAAAGGTTGGCAGCACCCGGCAATGAATTCAGAAATACTTCAGCATTGTTGCTTTCGCTCATATATTTCAACAGAGAAATAAACCGGGCCGGTGAAATGGCATTAAAATGCGAAAGGCCGCTGCCGTCTTCCATAAAAAAATCACCTTCTATTCCTTTTGATTTCCAAAATTCCTGAACAATTTCAATCCCTTTTTCGCGAGAGCCCAGTCCGGTTTTTTCGGCAGCTATTTGTTTTATCAAATGTTCGGCAAACAGGTTAACACTTTCGTAATTGAGCACTTTTACAATTTCTGCCAGTTCGGGAGACTCCTGGATATAAATGGTTTGGATTTGTTGGGTATGCAACTTCTCAAACCTCACCCCACCCGATATAAATATTCCTGCTTTTGCAAGGTGAGAAATAAAATCATCAGCCAGTAATTTTTCGGGATGCTGAACGGAAGCTTTTATTGTGAACGCATTTCTGTTTTTTGGAATTGTTCCGCTGATAATTCGCCGGTTGTCCAGCGGGCTTCCAAAAACATAGGCCAAATCGCGGTTTTCGTCCGATGACAAAACTTCGTTTTCAATTTCCAAACCCTCAATTTTAGGATAGGTTGAAATGATTTGGGTGAGTTTCCCTGCTTTTGCCGGCGATGAAAAAGTTATCCGGAACAGATTGTCGTAAACAGTCAATGCCGACGCTCCGGCCCCGTAGTAATTTCCCATATCTTCCCAAATCCAGGTGGGTGGTATTTTTTCATTGTCATAAAGTGAAGCATCCAAAATTAAATTGCCGCGAATATTTTTAATTCCCGCATTTTTAATGTTCTGAATCCAAATGTCCATAAAATCAGAACTTTGGAAATTATTTCTGAAATATTCTGAACCAAGTGTCGGATCACCTCCCCCAACAATAACCAAATCACCGTCCAGATTACCGTTTTTAATTTTTCCGGAGTATCCTATTTTTGTTCTGAACCGGTAAGCGGCACCTAAAATTTCGAGTGCTGCTGCCGAAGTTACCAGTTTCATGGTGGATGCCGGGATCATTAGTTTCTCACTGTTAAAACTGTAAAGTGTTTTCCCCGAGGTTAAATCGCTAATACAAAGGGCAGTGGTGGCATTTTTATATTCAGGCCGTGCAAGAAATTTTTTAAACGCAATGTCAAAATTTTGTTGCGATTGGAGGTTTTGCCCCATCAGAACAGCAAATAAAACCATTAAAATCCTTACTTTCATCTTTTCATTTTTGAATATTTTAAAATAACGGATAAAAAAAACTTTGTGGAAATTTAAGCTGGTTTTATTTCATTTTTTAATTTCCACTGCTCAAATCTCAAAAATAATTTATTATACATGTTACGAACAATTTTACTTGTAGGTACCGGAGGATTTATAGGAAGTGTAATGCGTTACCTGGTTCAGGTTTTTGTTGAAAAAGGATTAAGCAGCACTTTCCCGCTGGGAACGTTGATTGCAAACATTGCGGGCAGTTTCATCATCGGGATAATTTTTGCACTGGCCGAAAAAGGAAACCTGATGAGTTCAGAATGGAGAATATTTCTGGCGGTGGGTGTTTGCGGCGGTTTTACCACTTTTTCGTCGTTTGCCTACAACAATTTCACCATGTTAAAAGAGGGTTCCTTTGGGCAGTTTTTCTGGAATGTAGGAGGAAATCTGTTCCTGGGAATTCTGGCGGTGTATCTGGGAATAATTCTGGTTCGCGCCATCTTTTAACCCAATTCTGCATCCAATTAAATGAACCCAAATATTCCGAATTCTGTTTCATTTCCATTTTCCATTTTTTCCCATTCAACAATTTCCTTTATTTATGAAACTTCTTAACCACAAAAACGTGTAAGTAGTATCAACTTTAAATTGTTCACAATGAAAATTTCAGGTAAAGCAGGCATTTTGAAAATATATATTGGCGAATCGGATAAAATTCATGGCCGCCCGCTGTTTGAAGAAATTGTTTTCGAAGCACGTAAGGCCGGAATGGCAGGGGCTACGGTATTTAAAGGAATAATGTCGTTTGGTGCCAGTCATTCCATTCATACGCAAAAAATTTTTGCTCTTTCAGCCGACATGCCCGTTGCAATAGAAATTACCGACACCAAAGAAAAACTGGATGAATTTCTGAAAACAGTAAACGATTTGATGGACCAGAGCAAAAAAGGCGGGCTGGTTACTTTTCAGGAAGTGGAAGTATTGCGTTACGAAGTGGGCGAAAAATACCGGATCGTGCAAAAATAGTTGCAGTGGTCAGTCTCAGTTTGCAGGACATTCCTTTAGGTTAACACTATATGAAATATTGGAAACCTTTTTGTTTCGTCTCCGTTTGACATAAAACAATTTGCTATCTTTGAACCGCTTTGGCAAATTGGGAGTAATAACCTGATTTTCTGACAAAAACAACAATAAGTTAAACTATAAAAAACTACTTACAATGTTAATTAGCGACGTAAAAGCAAGAGAAATTCTTGATTCCCGTGGTAATCCCACAGTTGAAGTTGAAGTTTTACTGGAAAGTGGCGCCTTTGGCCGTGCTGCCGTTCCGTCAGGAGCTTCAACCGGTGAAAACGAAGCACTTGAATTACGCGACGGTGATAAAACCCGTTATCTTGGAAAAGGGGTTTTAAAAGCCGTTGAAAATGTAAACGAAGTAATTGCCAAAGAAATTATTGGCATGGATGCTACCGACCAGGTGGCTATTGACAACAAACTGCTGGAACTGGACGGAACAAGAACCAAATCAAAATTAGGTGCCAACGCCATGTTGG
>JAFGDX010000347.1 GCA_016931875.1 Prolixibacteraceae bacterium | reverse complement strand
TTCAAAAGAAATAAAACGCATGTTTGAGAATTTAAGTGACAGGCTGGAGAAGTCCTTCAAAATACTGAAGGGCCAGGGAATGATTACCGAGATAAACGTTGCTGAAACGTTAAAAGATATCCGTCGTGCATTGCTTGATGCCGACGTCAACTTTAAAATAGCCAAAAAATTTACCGACGATGTAAAGCAAAAAGCACTGGGGCAGGAGGTTTTAACTGCGGTTAAACCGGGGCAGCTGATGGTGAAAATTGTAAAAGACGAACTGGCTGCTTTGATGGGTGGTAAATTTACCGACATTGATTTGACCGGGAAACCAACTGTTATTCTGATGTCGGGGCTGCAGGGTTCCGGTAAAACCACTTTCTCAGGCAAACTGGCCAACATGCTGAAACGTAAAAAAGGCCGTCATCCGTTGCTGGTGGCTGGTGATGTTTACCGCCCGGCGGCCATTGAGCAGTTGAAAGTACTGGGCGGGCAGATTGATGTACCGGTGTATTCCGAGGAAGGCAACATGAACCCGGTTCAGATTGCCCAAAATGCAATTAAAGAAGCCAAAAACAAAGGCTACGATGTGGTAATTATTGATACTGCGGGTCGTTTGGCGGTTGACGAACAGATGATGAATGAAATTGCCGCGATAAAAAAAGCGGTTGACCCACAGGAGATTTTGTTTGTGGTTGACTCCATGACCGGGCAGGATGCGGTAAATACGGCCAAAGAATTTAACGACCGGCTCGATTTTGACGGGGTGGTGCTCACCAAACTTGATGGTGACACCCGCGGCGGGGCTGCAATTTCTATCCGTTCGATCGTTGAAAAACCAATTAAATTTGTGGGTACCGGCGAAAAAGTTGATGCCATTGATGTTTTTCACCCCGACCGTATGGCCGACCGTATTCTTGGTATGGGCGACATTGTTTCGCTGGTGGAAAAAGCACAGGAACAGTTTGATGCGGAAGAAGCCCGTAAACTGCAGAAAAAGCTGGCAAAAAATACCTTTAATTTTAACGACTTTCTGAAACAAATCAACCAAATCAAAAAAATGGGTAACCTGAAAGATGTGGTTTCCATGATTCCCGGAATGGGGAAAGCAATGAAAAATATGGATTTGGATGATGATGCATTTAAAAGTATTGAGGCCATTATCTTTTCCATGACGAATGAAGAACGCGAAGATCCTTCATTAATGAACGGAAGCCGCAGAAAACGAATTGCCGATGGTTCGGGTACCAATATTCAGGAAGTGAACCGTTTGCTCAAACAATTCACCGAAACCCGGAAAATGATGAAAATGGTTTCGCAGGGGAAAAACATGCAACGCGTAATGAGCAGCATGCAACAAAAAGGAAGAAAGTTTTAATTGCTCGAAAAGTCGCAAAGACGCTAAATTTTTTATTTTAGAGTACAGGATGACAGAAAATGAACTGTCGAAAGTAATTGTAGATACGTGCTATAAGATTCATGTAGAGCTGGGCCCCGGGCTTTTAGAGTCGGTTTATGAAGAAATTATGTTTTTTGAATTAACAAAAAGGGGGTTTAAAGTTGAACGGCAAAAAGCAATTCCGGTTTTTTGGGAAAGGTTAAAAATGGATATTGGTTTCAGGGCTGATTTAATTGTTGAGGATAAAGTTATTATTGAACTGAAATCTGTAGAATTGATTGCTCCGGTTCATCCAAAACAGTTGTTGACTTATTTGCGAATTACAGGCTTAAAGCTTGGATTACTGATTAATTTCAATGAAAAATTGATCAAAGACGGAATTACCAGAATTGTTAATAATTTGTAAGATTTTAGAGACTTTGCGGTTTTGCGTGCAACAATCTTAAAAACAACAGAACTAAATGATACTAATTGACGGAAAAAAAGTAGCTGCCGAAATGAAGCAGGAAATTGCTGCCGAGGTGGCAAAAATGAAGGAAAACGGAGAAAAAGCTCCACACCTGGCAGCCATTCTTGTGGGTCACGACGGAGGCAGTGAAACTTATGTTGCCTACAAAATAAAAGATTGTGAGGCCGTGGGTTTTCAATCGTCGCTCATTCGTTACGAGGAAGATGTAACTGAAGAAGAACTGCTGTCGAAAGTTCAGGAATTGAATGAAGACAATGATTTGGATGGTTTTATTGTTCAACTGCCGTTACCCGAACATATTTCGGAACAAAAAGTAATTGAAGCCATCAATCCGAAAAAAGATGTCGACGGTTTTCACCCAATCAATGTCGGGCGCATGGTTATTGGTTTGCCGTCGTTTGTTTCGGCAACTCCGTTTGGAATTGTTGAATTGCTAAAGCGGTACAACATTGAAACCAGCGGTAAAAATTGTGTGGTTTTAGGGAGGAGCAATATTGTTGGCCGGCCAATGAGTGTGCTCATGTCGCAGAAAGCCATTAATGCAACCGTTACGGTAGCCCACAGCCGCACCAAAAATCTGGAAGAAGTATGCCGAAATGCTGATATTCTGATTGTGGCCATGGGAGTTCCGGAATTTGTAAAAGGAAACATGGTAAAAGAAGGTGCGGTGGTGATTGATGTGGGGACAACCCGTGTAAAATCGGACCAGACAAAATCAGGTTTTAAACTGAAAGGCGATGTTTTGTTTGAAGAAGTAGCTGAAAAATGTTCCTATATTACGCCGGTGCCTGGTGGCGTTGGCCCCATGACCCGCGTTTCGTTGTTACTCAACACATTGCTGGCAGCAAAAAAGGCAGTTTATAAATAAAAACAACCAGTAGTAAAAGAATCGAAAATAAAGGGGCAAAGTGTCCCTTTTTTAGTTTCTGTCAGTAGGGTAGAATGAATTTAAATTAGCTCAAAGCGCTGGAAATGATGATGTAAAATTACGGGCGGCAAAGATTTTAAAATAATTTTTTTATTTTTGACTAACTAACTTTGGTAAAAAAAAATCGAAAACGACAAGGAATGGAAAGCGTTGATAATAAGGAAGGGATGAAGAGTTCTGAAGACAGGTTTAACCAGGAAATTTATTCTAAAGTAATCAGAGCAGGCAAAAGAACGTATTTCTTTGATGTAAAAAGTACCCGTAATGATGAGTATTATGTAACCATCACGGAAAGCAAAAGAAGATATGCTGATAATGGCAAATTTCAGTATGAAAAACATAAAATTTTTCTGTACAGGGAAGATTTTGAAAAATTCGTTGAAAGCCTTGAAGAAGTCGTCGGATTTATTCATAAAAACCAGCCTGAAGGTGAGGTACGTGAGAGCAGAGGTGAGGTAAAAGAAGAGGTGGTTGTGGAAGAAGGGCCTGCCAAAGATTACACCGATGTTGATTTTGAAGACATTTAATTAATCATCAAAAAAATTATTGTTGTTCCCGTTCACTCAGTTCAAGCCAGCGAAATTCCTTTTCGTCGAGGTGCTTTTTCAATTCTGCCAGTTCTTCTGATTTTACAAATAATTCATCGTGGAGAAGTGTGCCCGAGTTTAACAGATCTTCCAACTGGCGTATTTTTTCCTCAATTTCTGCTATCTCCGTTTCCAGTTGTTCATACTCCCTTTTTTCATTGAAAGAAAGTTTTCGTTGGGCATCAGGCTTTTTTGTTTCTTTTTTTGATTGAGCTTTGTCCTGGCCGGTTTTTTTAGATTCGGTCTTCTCTTTTTCTTCCTGAACCTTGTTGCGGTAAAGGGTGTAATTCCCCGGAAAATCGGTCACCACTCCTTCTCCTTCAAAAACAAACAGATGATCAACAATTTTATCCATAAAAAAACGGTCGTGTGAAACCACCACCACACATCCGGCAAACGATTGCAGATATTCTTCCAAAACATTCAGGGTCATAATATCCAGGTCGTTGGTGGGCTCGTCGAGAATAAGAAAATTCGGATTTTGCATCAATACGGTGCAAAGGTAAAGTCTTCTTTGTTCGCCACCACTCAGCTTTTCAATGTAGTTGTACTGGGTTTCGGGCGGGAACAGAAAATGGGTGAGCATTTGCGAACTGCTCATTTTGGTGCCGTCTTCAAAATAAATGTATTCTGCTATTTTGTTTACGGCATCAATTACCCGTTCTTTGAAATCAAACTGAATGCCATCCTGCCTGTAATACCCGAATTTTATGGTTTGTCCGATTTCAATTGTGCCTGAATCGGGGCTTAATTCCCGGGTGATTAAATTCAGGAATGTTGATTTTCCGGTCCCGTTATTGCCAACAATTCCCACTTTTTCGAACCTTGAGAATGTATAATTGAAATTTTCAATGAGTTTGGCTCCAGGGAAAGATTTGGAAACATTTTTGATTTCCACAATTTTTTTCCCCAGTCGCGATGATTTTACACTCAGGTTTACATTTTCATTTTTTAGTTTTTGCGAGGCTTTCTCTTTCAGTTCGTAAAACGAGTCGACGCGGTATTTTGCCTTGTGGCTCCGGGCTTTGGGCATTCTGCGCATCCATTCCATTTCGGTGCGTAACAGGTTTTTGGCCTTGGCCACCGTGGCCTGCTGCATTTCTATTCGTTCATCGCGTTTTTGAAGAAAGTAAGAGTAATTTCCCATGTAGCGGTAAATCCGGTTGTCCTCCATTTCAATAATTTCATTGCAAATGCGGTCGAGAAAATACCGGTCGTGCGTCACCATCAAAAGTGTTGCTTTCGACTTTTCCAGATAGCTTTCCAGCCATTCAATCATTTCCAGGTCGAGATGGTTGGTGGGCTCATCCAAAATTAGTAAATCAGGTTTGTTGATTAGTACTTTGGCCAGCGACAACCTTTTTTGCTGGCCGCCCGACAATTCGCCCACCGGTTTGTTTACGAGGTTGATTTTGAGTTCGGTAAGTATTTGTTTGATTTCAACCTCAAAATCCCAGGCGTTCAGTTCGTCCATTTTTGCTGAAATTCTGGTGATGGCTTTTTGGTCGTTTTCAGAAACAGCCAGTTCAAAATCTTTAATGGTTTTCAGCTTTATATTATCCGATTCGAAGATTTCCTCCAGCAGCGTGTTTTTGGGGTTTAAGTCCGGAATTTGCTCAAAATACCCAATTTCAACATCGTTGGTAAGGGTAACAATTCCTGAATCAGGGGAATCCTTAGCGGCAAGCAAATCGAGCAATGTTGATTTGCCGGTTCCGTTTTTAGCAATTAACGCCACTTTCTGGCCTTCAAAAATGGTAAACGAAATGTTTTCGAAAAGCATAAGCTCTCCCCATCTTTTTGAAAGATTTTCGACTTGCAAATAAGGTTTCATATTCAAAAATTTTGGTAAAAATAGAAAATGAAATGAACTTCGGAATAAAACTGCTGGTGCTGTAAAATAAAAAGCCGGTGCTGACCGGCTTTTTTAACGTCTGTTTAATTTGTCAACTTAAAACCATTTCTATAAAGGGGGAGAAACGGTATTGTAGTTTACATTTTCTGTGAATAAGACAAATGAAAATGCAAATTGTTACATGATTTTTGAATAAATTTCAATTATTTTGAAAAAAAATCAGAGCGATGCAAAAAAAAGAGTTGTTTGAATATGTAATCCGGTATTTTGAAAATGCAATGCCCATTGCAGAAACCGAACTGGAGTACACAAATCCGTTTGATTTAATTGTTGCCGTAATTTTATCGGCACAGTGTACCGATAAACGGGTCAATCAAATCACCCCAGAACTATTGAAACGTTTTCCCACTCCGCAAAAAATGGCAGAGGCTGAACCAGCCGAGGTCATCGACTATATAAAAAGCTGTTCCTATCCGAATAATAAAGCAAAACATCTGGTTGGAATGGCGCAGAAACTAATTGAACTGTTTGATGGCGAGGTGCCGTCTGATGTTACTGA
>JAFGDX010000346.1 GCA_016931875.1 Prolixibacteraceae bacterium | reverse complement strand
TGTAGGACAAATATAAATGATGCATAATGATTTTCCAAATATTTTGTTGTTTTCGTTTTTTTTGATTCATTGCCGGAGATTTACCCGGATGATAATATTAAGTTGCGTTTGGTATTGCAAATTCCAGCGCTTTTAAATGTTATTTTATTGTAAAATGTACGGAAGCATTTGGCCTATGAGATTTTGGAAAATTTTATAAAAAAACTTCGCTAACCACTTGTTTAAAGGTTGTTCTCAAAGTTTTTAGAGGCCCACACGGAGGAATATCGAACTTCTATATTGAAGATTATGATGTTGTGCAGAAATTTATGGATGCGGAGAAACAGAAAAAGAAGTTTAAAGTATGAGTAGCGATTGAGCCTTTCTGTTTCCTTTGCTGTGTTAGTTAGACCATCATGTAAGTTCCCCAATCAATGGTTTCTTGTTCTGCAAACTTTTATCAGTTTCGATGTCAAAGATTTACCTTTCGGACTGGATAATTTGTAGGACATTTGCCCCTCAGATTTGTATGAATTGAACTTGTTCTCACAGGCTTCCTGTGCTGGTGGAAGTTTGGCTTTAAGACACCTTATTTTGTTGGTAATTCTGTCTTCAGAAAAGAGGGTTAGAAAAATTGGGAATGGTTCTTTTCGATAATCCATGTTGGATGATTGTTCTGAAAGTCAGGTTTACCCTCGGTGCAATAATCCGTTTGGCAGGGGGAAGGCGGTGCAACCAATGGGTTTGCGTGGAATCCTTCATTACGAGGAGACTGCCGTGCTCCAGAACGAGGGCGACGGTCTCTTTGGTCTCTTTGTGCTTGAAGGCAAATTTACGTTCGGCACCAAAACTCAGGGAGCCGATGGCGCCATCTTTTTTTAAGTCTTTTTCCCCATCACTGTGCCAGGCCATGCTCTCTTCTCCGCTGTGATACAAATTCAGTAAGCAGGAATTGAAGCTTTCTCCGGTTTCTTGTTCAACAACAGCCTTTAATTGTAACAACTCGTCAGTCCAGGGAAGTGCCTTTTTGGTCACATTTGAGTAGGTATATTCAAAAGGTTTTTCCCCATACCAGGCTACTTTACGTTTGGTAATAATTTTTTTTCCGAAAATAACGGCTTCATCATGGCGCCATTCAATCCTGTTTAATAAAGTGGTCAGGTAATGATTGGCATCACGGGTACTGAAAATTTTCCCATAATAGTTTACTGTGCCGTCTTTGGGCAGCCAGTTTTTTCTTTTGTCAAGCTGATTACCAAATAAATCCATGTTTCCATCTTTGATACGAATCATTCATACAGTGCCCGCAAGGGCGATAACCTTTTTTCAGGGCCTCTTTTTCAGAATAAAAGAACACCCGGTTTTCCCTTTTCAACTTTTTGCCTGAAGCACATGACAAAGTTCCATAAATTTTTAGTTTCCGGTTTCCTCCCAAACAGATTCTCTGTTGTTTTATTTTGTTGCGTAAATCCTTATCTGTTATTTCAGTGTGTAAGATCATTTTTAACTCTTGGCATCGTGAAAAATGATTCCCAAAGTATGACGCTCCCCGCTATGAACTTCACTGACACCGTGTTTCATATGAACTCTGTAATATCCTCTTGCTCCCTTTACCGGTCTGAAATTGGTAGTAAAAATAAGCATATCTCCTTTTTTAGGTTTCAACACAATCACTTTGGATTGGGCTCTTGGAATTTGTTCAGTTAGTACAAATTCTCCACCTGTATAATCCTTATCCGGTTCATTCAAAAATAATACCGCCTGAATCGGGAAATAAATTTCACCATATAAATCCTGATGCAGTGTATTGAAACCACCTTTACTATATTTTAAAATTAATACCGTTGCTTTTTGCTGATTGCTTTCCCGGCATTGTTGTAAAAACTCAGCATGCTTTGGCGGAAATTGTCTGTCAATTTTAAGGGCTTTAAACCAGGCATTCGCAATGTGTGCAAGATGCGGGTATATGTCTGTTCTGATTTGCTGAATATGTTCCGGCAACGGGTATTTGAAATATTTGTATTCCCCCAAACCAAAACGGTAGCGTTCCATCACCACCGTTTTTCTGAAAAAATCAGCCTTATAATAATTAGCTTTTAAATCTGCACAACCTTGGTCTGTTAACATTTGAGAGATGATGGCATACCCGTGTTTATGCATTTCATCCGTTATTTTGTTCCAATTTGTTTCTTTCATGGTTCTATTCATTAACGTATTGTTGAAACCCAGCATCTACCTTTAATTCAGTTCCGTGAATATATGACGCTTTAGCTGATGCCAGATAAAGTACTGCATGTGCTATTTCTGAAGGTTCACCAAGCGCCTGAATGGAATTGCAGGAGTAATACTTTGGTTTGTCTTCAAATCTCTGAATTGCCTTATTCTAAATTATGATACAAAGATTGGAATGTAAAAAAAATTGGAAAACCCGAAACTTGCTACTTTGTGAT
This sequence comes from Prolixibacteraceae bacterium, assembly GCA_016931875.1. GTDB lineage: Bacteria > Bacteroidota > Bacteroidia > Bacteroidales > Prolixibacteraceae > Draconibacterium. Next base: position 768 of record JAFGDX010000346.1, on the reverse strand, counting down.
AACATCCGTCTTTACAGACTCCCAACCAATCATAGCGGTTTTTCTTGTTGACCCCCACCTGTAGCCGCCGACCTGCCCAGTGGACTGTATGACCCGATGGCACGGAATAAGAAAAGCGACAGGGTTATTGCCGATGGCTGTCCCCACAGCTCTTGATGCATTGGGATTACCTACATGTTTTGCAATATGGCTGTAGGTGGAAAGTTTTCCCATGGGGACTTTCAAAAGCGTTTCCCAAACCTTCAACTGAAAGTCAGTTCCCTTTAAATGCAGCTTGATTTCGGGCAATTTGCTCCAATCGTTTTGGAAGATGAACAATGCATTTTGTTGCATGAGATCTAATTTTTGTTGAAAGGACGCATTGGGAAATTTGCGCTGCAAATCGGTGAATGCTTCCGCCTCCACATCATTAAAAGCCATGTGGCAAATCCCTTTGTGGGTGGAAGCGACGATGAGATTTCCAAAAGGGCTTTCGGCAAAACTGTAATTGACAGAAAGATTCTTGCCCCCGTTTTTATATTCAGCGGGGGTCATTCCCTCGATATTCACAAAAAGGTCGTGCAACCTTCCCGTACCTGATAGCCCGGTTTCCAATGCGGTGTCAAACAGTGTTGCTTGTTGTTCCTTCAACAGTTTTTTTGCGTGTTCCAAACTTATATACTGTAAAAACTTCTTTGGGGTCGTTCCCGCCCATTCGCTGAACAAACGTTGGAAATGGAAAGGACTCATATGTACTTTCGATGCCACTTCGTCAAGGGTAGGCTGCTC
>JAFGDX010000345.1 GCA_016931875.1 Prolixibacteraceae bacterium | reverse complement strand
TTTTACCCGGCTGCCATGACGGGTGGTTGTACCCAACAGGCTTGTGCCTATCGCGACTTTGGCAGCGACCTGCAATCGGCAGATGCAATGGTTGTGGGTATCAGCGGTGATAATGTGGAAGGACTAAAAATCTTTAAAAAAGCATATGATTTGAATTTCACCCTGCTTTCCGACGCTTCGGGTGAAATTGCCACCCGGTTTGGTGTGCCAACCAGGGATGGAGGAAACTTAACCCGCGAAATTGAAGGGGAAACTTTTGAACTTACCCGCGGAACTACTGCCAGCCGCTGGACATTTATCATCGGGAAAAACGGAAAAATTGTATATAAAAACCAGGAGGTTGATGCCGCCAAAGACACCGAAGAAGTGTTGAGTTTTCTAAAAAAGAATACCGATTAAAAAAAATTAAAAACCAAAAAATGAAAAAATTACAACTAGCCTTTCTTTTCCTGTTTTTTTCAGGAATGCTTATTCCGGGTACAAATTATGCAAAAGAAAAAAACGTCCGACAGTCGACGGTTGTTGCTAAGCTGACCGGGCCAACGGGCTCTTTTGAGTTAACCGGCGATAAATTTGTAAATATAACTCCGGTTGGAAATTATCTCCAGAAGATGACTTTTAAACTCCCCAAAGATCATCCAATGATGAAATACCTTCTGGAGAATAATTTTGCCATCTATCCGTTTGCTATTTTTGTTGATTTAGACCTGAACGGGGATGGTGTTTATGAAGTTACAGCGGCAGATACCTTTGCCGTTTTAACCCGCGGAGGAACTTTAAAAATTACCTATCATGTAAATGGGGCAGGAGCGCAACTTCCCGTTGGATGGGATTTTTATTAGTTGTCATCCAACCCGTTTTCCTCGCGTAAACTGCCCGGAATTTCCCTGGTGGTTTTTGCCCCCAGTCTTTTTATATTTTCAGCACGCCGAACCAGGTTTCCGGCACCGGTGTGAAGTTTGTTCATTGCCTGTTCGTATGTTTTTCGGGTAGTATCCAGGTTTTTACCCATATTTTCCATATCGGCAATAAAACCAACGAATTTGTCGTATAAAGCGCCTCCCTGCCGGGCAATTTCCCGGGCATTCCGGTTTTGGTTCTCTTGTTGCCATATGGAAGCAATGGTGCGCAATGTAGCCAGCAATGTTGACGGGCTGACAATAACCACTTTCTGATCCCAGGCAAATGAAAATAACTCGTGATCTTCCTGAATTGCCACGCTAAACGATGATTCGATGGGAAGAAACAGCAAAACAAAATCAGGAGAATTCAGGTTTCTGGCGGTTTGATAATGTTTTTCGCCAAGCCCTTTTATATGAGTTTTAATACTCAAAATGTGTTCTCTTACAAATTTCTGGCGCTCCTCTTCTGTGGCTGCGTTTACGGCCCTTTCATAGGCAATTAACGATACTTTCGAGTCGATGATAATGTGTTTGTTATCGGGCAGGTTGATAACAATATCGGGTTGAATCCGTTTTCCGTCTTCCGAAGTATCGCTAAATTGTTTCTGGTAACCCTGCTGGCCTTCGTTTAATCCCGAACGTTCGAGAATACGTTCCAAAACCACTTCGCCCCAGTTTCCCTGTTTTTTTACATCACCTTTAAGAGCTTTGGCCAGGTTGCTTGCTTCTTCACTGATTTTGGTGTTCAGTTCATACAGCTTTTTTAGTTCCGCCTTTAAATCGGTTTGGTCTTTTAATCCTTTTTGGTAGGTATCTTCCACCTTTTTTTCAAAAAGCAGAATTTTTTCCTTTAACGGATTCAGCACTTCGCCTATGTTTTTCTGGTTGGCAAGTGTAAATTCTTCGCTGTTTTTTTTCAGAATTTTATTGGCTATGTTTTCAAATTCGGTGGTGAATTTTTTTTGAATTTCCTCCAACTCTGCCTTTTGTTCCTGTAGTTTTCTCTCCTGGTTCAGAAACTGAACTTTGGCATTTTCGAGTTTTACATTTAACTGTGTATTTTCTTCGCGGGTTTTGGACAAATCCTCTTTCCGCTCATCTGCTTCGGTTTTTAACAACTGGTAGCGTTCTTCCCAAACAAGGCTTTGTTTTTCTATTGCGAACTTTTGCTCTTCTGCCTGTTTTTCTTTGTTCTGAAATTCGTTCCGGAGTTCTGCAAGTTTTTTTTGCGATTTCCGGTTGAGGTAAAAAAAAGCGAAAACCAATCCGATTACTACGCCTGAAAAAAGGGATATAAATTCCATTTGCATTTTATATTTAGGAATAAAAAAAACCGGTACAATTTAACCAAAGCGCACCAGTTTTACCCTTGTTCGAACAGAAAGTTTACCATTTGTAAACGATGGAGTTGATATTCATTCCTGCCCCAACGGAACAAAAAATGGTATGATCGCCCGGATTCACTTCCTGCCCGTCCATTTTTCCTTTTAACACCAAATCGAGTAAGGTGGGAACCGTTCCGGTGGAAGAGTTTCCCAGTTTCCCGATACTCATTGGCATAATTCCTTCGGGAATGTGTTTTTCGCGGTAGAGTTTAAAAACACCATTCAAAATGGCTTCATCCATTTTTTCGTTGGCCTGGTGAATAAATATTTTTTTGATGTCGCTTAAATCGAGCCCGGCTTTTTGAATGCTTTCGCGAACCACGCCCGGAACTGTATTTATGGCATAAATGTACAATTTGTGCCCGGCCATTTTTATAAATAGTTCATTGCCATCAAACTCGGGATTACTCGATTCGCCGAGGGTGAGCAAGTTGGCATAACTTACCGAATCGGAACGGCTTGCATGCGATAGAATTCCGGTTGGTTCGTCACTTTCCACTGCTTCTACAATGGTGGCACCGGCACCGTCGGCATAAATCATTGAATCACGGTCGTGCGGATCGGAAATGCGTGAGAGAACATCCGCTCCCACCACAACGCCGCGTTTCATAAAACCGCTTTTTATGTAAGCGTCGGCAATGATCATTGCCTGTGTCCATCCCGGGCACCCCGAAATAACGTCGTGACAAATACAGGCGGGGTTTTTAATGCGAAGTTTCATTTTTACCTTGTTGGCCAGTGCCGGCAAAATATCGGTCCTCACATTCCCCTCATTAATATCGCCAAAATTATGGGCTATAATGATAAAGTCGAGGCTTTCCTCACTGATTTCGGCTGATTTGCAGGCATCTTTTATCGCGAAAACAGCAATGTCTGATGTCAGCTGGTCGTCAGCCACATAACGTCTTTCTTCAATGTTGGTAATTTCTTTAAACTTCTGAATGATTTCCTCATTCGGTTTTTCAAGTAATTTTTTTGATGAAAGATCATAAAACCGGTGATTTAGAAAATGACTGTTTTTTATGATCTTTGGAGGAAGATAACTTCCTGTTCCTATAATTTTTGTGTATGTACCGTTTGTCATGATATCCTTCTTCAACATTGCATTATGCAAGTTCCTTGTATTTTTTCAATTCAAATGTTTCACCGTCAAAAACTCCGTAGGAGTAGTTGTTAATCCAGTCGCCCAGTAAAATAAAGCGGGTATGGCTGTCCATTTTTACATTCACCAGTTGATGGCGATGCCCAAAGATAAAATAATCTGTTGACTCCTTTTGTAAAAATCTTTCTGCGAATTTATACATTTCGTCATTCTTAACCTTAAATTCTTCTTCGAGACCCATTTTTGCCAGGCGGCTCGATTTTGACCATTTGTGTGCCAGCCACAGTGCAAAATTGGGGTGCAACCTTGAAAACAACCATTGCAGGGTTTTGTTGGTAAATATTTTTTTCAGAATATAATATCCTCTGTCAGTGGCATCTAACCCGTCGCCGTGAGCCAGGTAAAATTTTTTCCCTTTGATGGTGGTAATCAGTTCATTCCGGTGCAGAATAACTCCCAGTTCTTCCGGCAAATAATCAAACACCCACACATCGTGGTTTCCGGTAAAAAAGTGGACAGGGATTCCACGGTCGGTTAAATCGGCAATTCGTCCCAGAATTCTTGTAAAACCGCGCGGAACAACTTTATGGTATTCATACCAGAAATCAAAAATATCGCCCAGAAGGTACAGTTCAGAAACATCGTCGCTGATTGCATCGAGCCATTCGGCAAAAAGTTTTTCACGCTCCGGGTTATTTTTTAACGCCGGTGCTCCCAAATGAACATCGGATACAAAATATATTTTTCCTTTTTCCGGCAATTTTTTTTGATTTTGGTTGACACCTTCCTGCCTTAACAGGATGTTGATTTGTATTAATTTAAGATTCTCCCGAGTACCCGGTCCAATTCGGGGCCTTTCAGGTTTTGACCGACAACAACACCTTCACGGTCGAGCAAATAGTTGTACGGAATGGATTGAATATTGTAGGTTTGCACAGCCTGTACACAACCTTTCATATCTCCCACATTTATCCAGCTAAGGTTATCCTGGTCGATGGCATCTACCCATTCAATCCGGTTGTTATCCAAACTTACCTGGTATATTTCGAAACCTTTGTTTTTATACTTTCTGTAAGCTTCAACCAGCGCCGGGTTTACTACCCGCGACCCACGGTCTTCCGCAGCCCAGAAATGCAGCAGTACCACTTTCCCGCGAAGCGAAGAAAGCGCTATTTCCTTTCCGTCGGGCGTGGGCAAAATAATTTCGGGGCTGTTTTGTCCGTTTTCCTGGATAAAACGCTGTACTTTCCGGGTCTCTTCATCTTTCAGGATTTGCAGGGTATTGGCATACAACGCTTTTACATGCGCCGAACCCGGATAGATGGAATTTAGCGCCGAAGCTGCCACACGCATGGTTTGTAAATCGTTGATAACAAAACTCTGTGGGTCAAATTTTTGATACAGCGCCAGGATGCTGGCCATCGAAAACGGATTATCCATTACAAATTTTGTTGAATAATCGACCTGTTCCTGAATTATTTGGTTGTATTCTTCATTCCACTGTTCTTTCAGGTTTTCATAATCCGGATTTGTTAGGTACATGTCATTCAACGCGCGCAGCGAGTCGAGTTTTTCGAGTGTGCGGTTTAAATGAATGGTGAGATCTTTTACCATCTCAGACCCCGGAGAACCATCTACCGTGTATTCATACGAAAAGTTGGCATAATCTGCTTCTACATTGATTTGCTCGGCAGAATCAATTAAAAGGGTGATGTGTTTCCCGGGGTTCATTTTAAGTAAATAGTAGGTTGGGTAACCGGTTTCACCCTGAAATTTAAACTCACCGTTTTTTCCAATTTTCATCGAATCAAGGGGTTTTGTACCCGATACCAGCAATTCTTCAAAGTAAATGGTTTTCTCTTCAGCATGGGTAATTTTTCCGCTAACAACAAACTCGCTGCTTTTTTTGCATCCGTTAAAAACCAAAACTGCGAAAACAATAATCACTAAAAATCTGATAATCTTCATGCTGTCTAAATTAAAGCCCGTAAAATTAACAATTTCCGGTATATCAAAAATAACATTTGCAGAAAATAACATATTTTAAAGTTTTCGGTTTTAATTCCTATTTTTAATTCCATTTTTGTCATCTTTTCGCGAAAAAAGTTTATGTTCGCCGCAAGTCAATTACAAGAAGGTGAAAACGTATACCGATTTATCAGAATTTAAAGCCAAAAATCCCGTTGTAACTATCGGGACATTTGATGGTGTGCACCGTGGCCATCGTATTGTTATTGAACGGTTGAAGGAATATGCGGAAAAGTATGGCGGAGAAACCGTATTATTTACATTTTACCCACATCCGCGCCTGGTTACCAACCCCGATGAAAAAAACCTCAGATTGCTTACCACCCTGGAAGAAAAAAAACAGCTGTTTGCCCAATTCGGAATCGACCACCTGATTGTTTACCCGTTTACCAAAGAATTTTCGGAACTTACCTACACTGAGTTTGTAAAAAACGTACTGGTCGACAAAATAAAAACCCACTGCCTGGTGGTTGGTTACGATCATAAATTCGGGAAAAACCGGGAGGGCGGATTTGAATATCTGAAAGAATGTGCGCGCGAGTACAACTTCGAAATTGAAAAACTCGAACCATTGTTGCTCGACGATATTCATGTAAGTTCCACAAAAATAAGAGAGGCGCTGCAAGCCGGCAATGTAAAAAAAGCCAATGAACATCTGGGCTACGAATTTACCTTGCACGGTACTGTGGTTGAAGGGAAACGGCTGGGAAGGACTATCGGATTCCCAACAGCCAACATCGAATCGTCCGATGTTCACAAACTCATTCCGGGCTACGGTGTTTATGCCGTAAGAATAAATATTGAAGGCCGTGAATTCAAGGGGATGTTAAACATTGGAACCCGTCCCACTTTTAACCAAAATGCCGATAACCGGAGCATTGAGGTAAATATTTTTGATTTTGAAGAAGATATTTACAGAAAGGGAATCACCCTGGTTTTTGTTGATAAAATACGGGAGGAACAAAAGTTTCCGGGAGTGGAGGCGCTGGTGGAACAGCTAAAAAAAGACAAAGTTGCGGCTTTAAAAATCCTTTCCTGAATCGTTAATTTTTTACCAGTTCACAGGAAACCGGCAGGTGGTCCGACACAAGAAAATCGTATGTTTTGAAGTTAAACGACTGAAA
>JAFGDX010000344.1 GCA_016931875.1 Prolixibacteraceae bacterium | reverse complement strand
TTTTTTTGAAACAGAGTTAACCTGTTTTATTTCTTTCGCCCAACAATTACCACATTTGTGGCGGGTTGAAAACCAAATTCCATTGCTTTAGTCCTGAATTCTTCAATTTGAGGCTGTAACTCCTCATATTCCGCTTGAATTTTTATGGTTTCGAGCTTTTGTTGCATTTTTTGCACCATTTTATCGAGCGCACCAACTTCTTCCACCAAATTCACTTCTCTTTTGTGTTCAAAGAAAAACTGAACCGAAATGCCAGCCTGCCTGACCATCTGAAGAATCTCTTCTTTCCGGAAGGTTTCACGATGATTTACCCCGGTTAACCTATCGATTCTGCTGCGGAAATGATGATACAGTTTGTGCACTTCCTGGGCCGGTTCCAAATTATCGCTAAAAAGCTCGTTGATGATGATCCACCCCTCGGGTTTTGTTACCCGTTTGATTTCTTTCAGCCCTTTTTTTATTTTATTCAGGTGATGCAACGCCATTGAAAGGCTGACCACATCAAAGGTATCATCTTCAAAAACCAATTCTTCGGCATTCATGGACTGAAAAGAAATATCCGGAAAATTCTGTTTTGCTTGCTCCAGCGAGCTTTCATCCGGATCAACACCCCAAATCGCGGCCTTCGGAAATGAATCTTTTAAAACAGGAATAAACTTTCCTTCACCTGTGCCCACATCCAGAATCTTGTTTACCTTCTTGTCATAAAAAAAATTTCGCAGAGCTTCCATAAAATTTCTGTTTCGTCCTTTAAATTAAAAGTAAAAATGCCGACAAAGCTGTAACAACAATCACAGCCGTCCGGTAAATATTTTCAGAGAGTTTTTTAACCAGCCAGATTCCCATGAATGCACCGGTGGCAATTCCCGGCAGCATCAAAATATCAAGCGTCAGGGTGTGCCAGTTAATGGTTTTCCACACCAGAATATGCAAGGGAAATTTTGAAAAATTAATTATCAGAAAAAACCAGGCCCCCGTGCCGATAAAACTGTTTTTGGGGAGATGCATGGCCAGCAGGTAAATGGCAAAAATGGGGCCCGCCACATTTCCAATCATGGTGGCAAATCCTCCCAAAACTCCCATCGAAGCGGCAAACCACCAGGTATCGGGGAAAAGGTGGTTTCCTTTCTGCCGATCTTTCCACAGCATTAATCCGATACAAACAAAAACCAAAATGGCAATAATATTTTTAAACCAGATGTCATTTACCACTTCGCCTACCCAAAGAGCAATGCCAACACCAATAAAAGCCCAGGGCAGAAGTTTCCAGAGGTATTTCCACTCGGCATGACGATGGTAATAGCCCACACCGAATAAGTCGGCCATCATCAGCATGGGCAGCAATATTCCGGTGGAAGCTTTCCCGCCAAAAATAATGGCCAAAACAGGAACCACAAACATGGAAACCCCGGGCACACCTACTTTCGACATTCCCACAAAAACAGCACCCCAAAACAGCAAAACCCACTGTATGACTGTAAAGTCCAGTTGTTCTATCATAAAAAATGATTTGGAGTCCAAAAGTATGGAAAATAATGTAAAAATAGCCGGCTTTTCACCGGCTATTCGTGCTAACAGAAAACAAAAAACAAGTTCGCCGACTGACGAACAAAAGCCAAGTTAAACAACTTGCCTGGTTCTTTTTCAGTCAAACATATCTAGATATTTATATAAATTCAAAAACAATGCCACATTATTGGTGCTGGTTAACGAGTGTTAAAAAAGGAGCTTGTAATTAATGATTTTTAATGGTTGCTAAAATATTTTCTTTTCCAGTTCCTGAAGTTCCTGTTCGTCAATTTCGCCAAACCATTCATTTAATTTTTGGCGGGCTTTTTCTTTTACTTCAGGGGTGATATTGGCCGAAATCTGCGATAGGGCAAAAATAAGCACGCCCAAATCGTCGGAATAACCGATAAATGGTGTAAGGTCGAAAATGCCGTCGGTTGGCAGGATAAAATAGCCAAGAGCCGCTGCAATGGTGAGCTTTGTTTTTACCCCAACACTTTTATCTTTCATCACATAAAAAAGGAGTAAAACGCCGTAAACCACTTTTGAACCGGCCGATTTTGAGAATTTCTTTATTTTTTCCCAAAGCGATTTTTCAGAGTAATATTTTGAATATTCATTTTCCATCATTTCAGACTGGCATTGGTGAAATCGAGTTCATAATTTCCGTAAAGTTCAACAATTTTATCCAGAATTTCGTTTACTTCCGCATTGGTTTCTGCCCGTAACAACCGAATTTTTAACTCGCGGAAATTGGGCAATCCCGGGAAATATTTGGCAAAATGGCGACGCATCATTAAAATTCCGGAACGTTCGTTGTCTTTCCATTCCAGGTTAATATTTATCTGCTCTCGCAAAACATCAACCACTTCGGAAACCTTTGGAAGTGGCAGGTTTTTTCCGGTTTCAAGATAGTGTTTTATTTCTTTGAACAACCAGGGGCGGCCAATGGCTCCGCGCCCAATCATTAACCCGTCGACCCCGGTTTTTTTCAGCAGTTCAAAAGCTTTTTCACCGCTGTTTATATCGCCGTTGCCAATGATGGGAATGTGAATTTGCGGATGATTTTTTACTTCGCCAATCAACGTCCAGTCGGCAGTTCCTGCATACAATTGGTCGCGTGTGCGCCCGTGGATGGCCAGCGCCTGGATTCCGGCATCCTGTAACCGAAATGCGGCCTCCAAAACCGGTTTGTCGTTTTCGCTCCATCCCAGCCGTGTTTTTGCGGTCACCGGCACCCGGACTGCTTTTACAATTTCTGTGGCAATTTTCTGCATTTCGGGTAAATTTTTCAACAGTGCGGCTCCGGCGCCGTGCCTGATGATTTTTTTCACCGGGCATCCAAAATTAATATCAATAAAATCAGGCCCGGCCTCTTCAGCAACCTGGGCCGCCCTCACCATCGAATCGATATTATGACCGTAAATCTGAATGGCCACGGGGCGATCGAAATCAAACAACACCATTTTTTGTTTTGTTTTTTCCACATCGCGCACCAGTGCTTCCGACGAAACAAACTCGGTGTACATCACATCGGCGCCAAACTTTTTGCACATCCAACGAAACGATTTGTAGGTTACATCTTCCATTGGTGCCAGAAAAAGCGGTGTCCCAGCTAATTCAAGATTTCCTATTCGCATAACCAGTTGCAAATGTAATATGATTCAAGCAATGTTTTTATCATTTTCATTGGCGTTCAACAAAGATCAAACGAAAAGAAAAAATCACAAAACTAAAACCAGAGGTGTTCAACCAGAATTTTCACCCCGATGAGGGACAAAATAATTCCTCCCAAAATAAGCGACTGGTGGCTGCGTTTGGCAGGAATATTTTTCCCGAACAACATTCCCAGCATTGCCACAACAAATGTAACGGCGCCAATAACAATTACCGGAACAAGAATTGGCATTTCCAAAAACCCAAAACTCAGGCCAACTACCAGCGCATCAATACTGGTAGCCACCGAAAGGCCAAGCAATACCCGTATTTTTAGCGGGTCAAAATTTTTTAATGTACCGTTGGGCTTTCCCCCTTCCACTATCATTTTAACCCCAATAAAAAGAAGCAGTCCAAATGCAATCCAATGGTCGAAATCGGAAATCAGGCTTTTTACGCCCGTTCCGATAATCCACCCGATAACCGGGAAAAAACCCTGGAAAAAGGCCAGAGAAAAAGCAATAAAACTCGCTTGCTGAAAATGTATTTCCCTTTTCATCAGGCCACACGAAACTGAAACGGCAAACGAGTCAAAACTTAATCCTATTCCGATTAATAAAAAGGTGATGAGCTGTTCTAAAGTCATTCCAAAATGAAAACTGCAAAAATAAGATTTTCAAAGAATTGAAT
>JAFGDX010000343.1 GCA_016931875.1 Prolixibacteraceae bacterium | reverse complement strand
TTCTCCAGTTTTCAATTTGTTGCTGTAAAAACCGGAAATGGTGTTTGTGTGCATTAAATGTTATGGGTAATGGAATTTTATTCATGATTCAAAACCAGTTTCAAAACAAAACAATAAATTTACCATAAAACTAAATAAATATGGCACTTTTACCGATCCACGATTTTTTTGTGTTGAATGATTCTGTGTTGCACAATCGGTTTTTTAAACCATCAGAAAATGAAGGGGGAATTTACGAGGTACTGCGCGTTGTAGATGGTGTTCCGCTTTTTCTTGAAGACCATTTAAACAGGTTTTATCAATCGGCCCGTATTGCCGGTAAAATCATTCGCTTTAACGAAATTCAGATAGAGAATTTGCTAAAACAACTTATTCTGAAAAATAAAACCAACGAAGGCAATGTTCTTATTTCGTGTAAAATAAATTTGAAAGCTTTTTTTATACCCAGCAATTATCCCACCCCGGAAATGGTTGAAAAGGGAGTGGTTTGCGGTATTTTAAAAGCTGAAAGAGATAACCCAAATGCAAAGGTTTTTCAGACCTCCGTAAGACAGCAGGCCAACGAACTTATCGCCGAAAAAGGATTTTACGAGGTTTTGCTGGTCGACCAATTGGGAAAAATTACGGAAGGGAGCCGGAGCAATGTTTTTTTTGTAAAAAATGATTTGATTGTTACACCGCCGGGAAACAAAGTACTTTTGGGAATTACACGGCAAAAAATTTTGGAACTGATACGGAATCTTGGCCTGAATTACACGGAAAGTGATGTTTTTCTTTCCCGTTCGGGATCGTACAACGCGGCATTTTTAACCGGTACGTCACCCAAAGTTTTGCCGGTTCACAAGGTGGAAGATATTGTTTTTAATCCTCAAAACCATGTGGTAAGGTCACTGATGGAGAGTTATAATCTGCTGATAACAAAATATATTTCAGAACGAAACCCGAATCTGATAAAATAAGAAAGGATTCCTTGCAACGGAATCCTTTGCTTTTATCTTTTAGAGTCTGTCTTTCAGAATATCAGCCACCTGCTTGTAGTCAATGTCTTCTTTTTCGCCCAGTTTGCTTTTTCGTTCTTTAAAGCGGGCTGAAATTTTCCCGATGGTTTCTTCCGGCACCTCATAACCGGACAGGGTTGTGGGCACTCCGAGTGATTCAAAAAACTGCACTGTTTTTTCAATTGCGCGGTTTATTCGTTCCTCGTCGGTTCCTGAGGAAATACCCCAAATGCGTTGGCCAAACTGCAGGATTTTTTCTTTTTTGTTTTCTCTTTTAATATTCATAATACCCGGTAAAACAATGGCCAGTGTACGCGCGTGGTCAATTCCGTGGAAAGCTGTCAGTTCATGTCCAATCATGTGGGTGGCCCAGTCCTGCGGAACACCTGTTGCAATGAGTCCGTTAAGTGCCATGGTTGCGCTCCACATAAAATTGGCTGCTGCATCGTAATCATTCCGGTTGGCCAGCACTTTGGGTCCCTCTTCAATAAGGGTGGTTAAAATACTTTCGGCAAAACGGTCTTGGATGGGCGAATTTACAGGGTAGGTGAGGTATTGCTCCAGCACATGAACAAATGCATCGACCACCCCGTTTGCCACCTGCCGGTCGGGCAAGGTAAAGATACATTCCGGGTCGAGAATTGAAAATTGCGGCATAACCAGCGGTGATCCAAAGGCCATTTTTTCGCGCGTGGCTGCTTTGGTAATTACCGCGTTGCCGTTCATTTCGGAACCCGTTGCCGGCAATGTTAACACAGCACCAATGGGAAGGGCTTTTTCCACATTAACAATGTATCGCTGCGACAGGAAATCCCACGGATCGCCCCCGTACAATGCCCCTGCTGCAATAAATTTGGTGGCATCCAATACAGAGCCGCCACCTACCGAAAGCAGGTACGTAATGTTTTCTTTTTTTATCAGTTCAATGGCTTTCATACAGGTTTCGTAATGCGGATTTGGCTCTATTCCTCCAAATTCAAACAGTTCGAAATTTTTTAATGCCTCTTTTACCTGGTTATATACTCCGTTTTTTTTAATGCTACCACCGCCATATGTCATTAAAATTCTGGCACTTTCAGGAAGTTCTTTGCCTACGGAAGGAATGGTGCCTTTCCCAAAAATAATCTTCACCGGATTTTTGTATTCGAAATTATTCATAGTAAAAAATTTTTAGTTGATGCTTTTCGTTTTGTTGTTCATATAAAAACATTCATATTTAGGTTCATAAAATTATCTTAAAATGATGGAAAAATCAAAGGTTCACCAGGAGAAACCGGATTTTGCAAAACAGATTCCGGAATACAGTGACGGGGAGATTCTGGAAATTCTTAAAAAAAGAAGCCACTACCAGCCTGAAGCTGCCCGCTTAGCCATTGATGAGGCCCTAAAACGAAAACTTATTTTTTCGGAAGATGATTTGCTGGCAAAGGAATACCGCCCCAAGCCGCTAAAAAAGACACTTTTTCCTAAAATTGAAGACAAAACACAACGACAAAAAATAAGCCGGAGTATTTCGCGGGGATTGGTGATTACCGGCGTGATACCCATTATTTTTGGATTACTGAAATTCAACCAGGGAAATTCGGTTGAAGGTGCTCTGGTTACTTCCGGGGGTGTGTTGTGGATGTTTTTTGCCGCCCAAACCATTCGCAAGGTAAATCCGAAAATTCTGCGTCTGTTTTTTGTTCTTCTGGCGTTTGGCGGTATTTACCTTGCCAACGTTTTTCTTCAGCTGAAATCCGTAATTTTTATGGATGTTTTTATTGTTGCAGTGGTGTATGGTTTAGCCATTTACGGGTTACTGTATCTCATAAAACTTCATCCGCAGGATAAACAGGAGGCCATAAAATAATCAAATTCCATTGTTCGTCTATTAATTCCATCCGTTTATCGAAATAAAGCCCGGTATACATTTTTATGCTGTTACTTTTGAAATGTAAAAAATTAGAAAGCCATGAAACTTTTCACCATTTTATCTGCAATTGCCTTATTTTTTTCCACCTCACTGGTTTACGGTCAGGATGATTCCGGGTGGGAATCAAAAACCTACGAATTAAACGATTTTGAGAAAATTCAGCTCGAGGGCGGGTATCAGGTATATCTTATTCAGGGTAAGGAAAACTCATTACTGGTAAAAGCTTCGGATGCTGATGTTTTTGATTACCTGAAAATTACCAGCGATGCAGAATCGTTAAAACTCAAGGTAGACAGGGAGCACTTTAATTTCGACAGGATTCGTTTATACATTACATTCGAAACCCTGGAAAGAATTGACATTGAAGGGGGCGTAAAACTCAAAACCAAAGGATATCTGGATTTGAATGATTTTGCAATACACGTGGAAGGCGGCGCAAAAATAGAAATGAATATAAAAGCAGATGATGTAGAGGTGATAAGTGAAGGCGGGGTGCTGTTTGAACTGGATGGTGTGGCCAAATCACTGGACGTGAGAGTTTCCGGTGCAGGACATATTGATGCCGGCGAATTAAAAACCAAAAATGTGACTTTTAGGGTTGAAGGTGTTGGAACAGGAAATGTTTATGCAACGGATAAGTTATATGCACAAATTGAGGGCGTGGGAAAAATAAAATACCGCGGAAACCCCGAGGTGACAAAAAACATTGAAGGACTGGGGTCGGTAACAAATGATTAATGAATATTCTCTTCACCGGCTTTTCAGAAGCCGGTAAATTTTTTCATATGGTTTGGTTTAGATTTAGTAAAAAGAGGCTGCTTGTTGAAGTAGCCTCTCGTTTTTTATGGTGTTGTTATGTTCTGAAATAGCACAGCTATCTGACAAGTTTCCGGGCGGGCAGAAGTTCAGGCTCAACATACATATCTTTGTTAAACCTTAAAAAATCTTTTGAACTTTTTAATGATTTAAATGAAATCACATCTTCCAATGTGGCCGACTTGGTTTCAATCCCGCGAATATGATCCAGCGCAAGTTTCAACAAAGTTTCCTCTGTGTCACCAAGTTGCATCAAATTCAAAGCGCTTTCTTTTCCGTCGATATCGGGGGTGAGACCGTTGATAAATTCGGAATACCCGTTTGAATTGGCAATTTTTAATGTAATGGGTTGCATTGCCCAGGTATGATTTGGGTTGACCTCGCCGTTTTCAAGATAATCCCGTATGGTAAACGAGCCAACATTTTTGCCGGTAGTGTTTTTTCCTATCTGAATGATATCGATATAGGCCGACAAACCGTTGATCAGAAGTTCGCTTGCCGAAGCAGTATTGGAGGAAGTAATTACATATAATTCACTGAGATTTAAACTGTTTATCGGAGTTTCGGGGGTTGTTACCGTTTGTAATAGATTTCCCTCTGCATCTTTCAGTTCCCATTCTTCTTCATAAATCACATCGGTAAAATAGTAGTTAAAGTAATCATCGCCGTATTCCTGTGTGAAATAATCCTGCAGCAGGTTGTTGTACTTGTATTTTGCAAATACCTGGCTTGTATTGGTACCGTAAATCATACTGGCCAGGTACATGGATGTTTGAACCGAACCACCGCCGTTGTACCGCAGGTCAACAATCAGTTTGCTGATACCTTTGTTTTTTAGTTCGCCAATGGTGTTGTTGA
Source organism: Prolixibacteraceae bacterium (assembly GCA_016931875.1). Lineage (GTDB taxonomy): Bacteria > Bacteroidota > Bacteroidia > Bacteroidales > Prolixibacteraceae > Draconibacterium. The sequence continues at coordinate 640 of JAFGDX010000343.1, read as the reverse complement.
GCAAAATATCGTATGAATTGCCAATGGTTTTGTCGTAAGCGGAAGTAAATCCGTTGTAAACCAGGTAGCCCACATTTATCCCGTCGATGTTGTACACAGTGTCGAGCAAAATCGGGTTTTCCTGTAGTTCAACGGCAGTCATGGTACGTTTGATTCCGTTTTCGAGGAAGGTATTATTTTCAAATTTGGCCATGCCCAGACTGTATGTTTTTTTGGTAAACAACAGTTCCTGGTAATTGGCATCGGTGAGTTGTGTGCCGTTTACGGTAAGAAAAAAGTCGCCCCGTTCAATTCCTGCCAGATCGGCCGGAGAACCTTCCAGCACATAGCGCACATAGCCTACTATTTTGTTGCTGTTGTCTTCGTAATAACTCAGCATAAAATCAAAACCCATCGACTCGGAAATGCCTGTAAGCCAGTTGTCGATTTCCTGCGCATTATCAACAATAAACGACCATTTGTCAATGGTTTGGTAGTTGTACAGAAGATCATAAAAGAGATCTTCCGGATTGGAATATTTATTCAAAAAGGCATTTAAACTATCGTTGTTGTTAAATTTTGGATTTACCAGGTTCGGAACACTGTTTACCCAGTAATAGTAAGTGGCAAGCCCTTCCCAAACAAATTTGTTTACTTCATC
>JAFGDX010000342.1 GCA_016931875.1 Prolixibacteraceae bacterium | reverse complement strand
TTTACATACACCAGGTTTTCATCAAAATTGCCGCCACGCACAGTGTACTGTGAGCTTAATTCGTTGTTGGTAGATACGCCCGGAAGCGTTTTTATCAGCGCTTCAACTGCGCCGGTTGATGCGTCGGGCAGGATATCTATAAATTTCGGATCAATCCGCGTAACATTTCCTCCGTTGCGGCGCTGCTCCTGAACAATTACTTCGGCCAGCTGCTGGTTAAGTACCTTCATTGAAATCTCACGGAAAATATTTTCTTCCACTTCGGCTATAATTGTATCCAAAACCGGCATATAACCTATGGAAGAATAAACAACCACAATTTCTTTTTCTGCGGGAATACGGAGAAGAAATTCCCCTTTCCGGTTTGAACTGGTCCCGATGGGGTAATCTTTTAAAGCAATATTTACCATGTCGAGTGGGGTGCCTGTTTCATCTTTTACAGTTCCTTTCAGAGTTGCATTATTGCTCTGTCCCATTGCATTAATATGCAGGGCCCCAATAAAAAACAGGAGAATAAGTAGTCTTACATTCATGATGGGCACAAAACTAATAATCCGATTTTATTATCAACTTTTTATTGATAAATAAATTGTTTACGGAAGAAGATTTTTTAACACCCGCCATTCAAAAAAAATAATTGACAGGTAATTTCTTCCACCATTTTATCCCATTACAACCAATACCTCACAGTTTGTTTTGGTTTGAAGAGGAATTGTGTTTCCTTTTGTTTGAACGCCGTCAATCCACATTTCTTTTACTCCTTTTGAAACGTGTGAAGGATTTAAAATTTTTATATTATAAACAGTCCCCCTGAATTTTCGTTGCATTGAAAAGCCATCCCATTCTTTTGGAATACATGGATTTATAACCAGTCCGTCATAGTTGGGCCGAATGCCAAGAATGTGTTGCGAAATGGCAAAAAAGTTCCAGGCTGCTGTTCCGGTGAGCCATGAATTTTTAGCTTCTCCGGGTTTCCATGCATCTTTCCCGGCAATCATCTGCGCATAAACATAGGGTTCGGTGCGGTGCAAATCGCTGATTTCTTCCAGATAGGAAGGGCAAATTTTGCGATAGTATTCAAATGCCCGGTCGCCATTTCCGGCTTCAGTTTCGCCAATTATAATCCACGGGTTGTTGTGGCAAAAAATTCCCCCGTTTTCCTTGTAGCCTTCCGGGTAGCTGGTAATTTCTCCTTTGCTGAGTTCGTATTCCGTGTAGGAAGGGTGGTTCAAAACAATGCCGTATTCGCAATCAAGATATTTTTTTACCGAATTAAGCGCCATTTGCGGCCACCCTTTTTCCCCACCGATTCCGGCCATGCTGCAAAATCCGTTTGACTCAATAAATATTTTCCCTTCGTTGTTTTGGTGGCTTCCCACTTTATTCCCGCAAAAATCATAAGCCCTTAAAAACCACTTACCATCCCAACCGTGTTCGGTAATTGCCTTTTCCATTTTTTTAGCTTCAGCATGAACATTGGCGGCTTCTTTTGCTTTTCCGATTTTTTTCAACAAACCTGCATATTCTTTTCCGTAAACTACAAACATTCCGGCAATCATTAGCGATTCGGCAACTCCACCCGATTTATTTTCGGTGGTTTGAAACGACTCGTCAGGGTTGGTTGAAAAACAATTGAGGTTAAGGCAGTCATTCCAGTCGGCACGGCCAATCAGCGGCAAACCGTGTGGCCCCAAATTATTCACCACATAAAGGAATGAACGGTTTAAGTGGTCGAGGAGGGGCCTGGCTTTGTTTTCGTCATTATTGTACGGAACCATTTCATCCAGGATGGAAAAGTCACCGGTTTCTTTGATGTACAAAGTGGCCGACAAAATCAACCAGAGCGGATCGTCATTAAAATTTCCGCCAATATCAGAATTCCCTTTTTTGGTCAGCGGCTGGTATTGATGATATGCGCCGCCATCTTCCAATTGTGTGGCAGCCAAATCCAGAATCCGTTCACGCGCTTTTTCGGGAATCAAATGTACAAAACCAATTAAATCCTGGTTGGAATCGCGAAACCCCATGCCACGCCCAATTCCTGATTCAAAATACGACGCAGAACGCGACATGTTAAACGTAACCATATTTTGGTACTGGTTCCAGATATTTACCATTCTGTCCATTTTTTTATCGTGGCTTTTTACCCGGAAATTTGAAAGTAGCTCTGTCCAGTAATTTTTTAGTTTCCGGAACTCATATTCAATTTGTTCAGAGGTGTTTAACTCTTCAATTAGTTTTTTTGCTTTGGTTTTGTTGATGACTTTTTTGGCTTCCCATTTCTGTTCTGCGTCGTTTTCAACATAACCTAAAATAAAAATCAGTTCCTTTTCTTCGCCAGCTTTTAATTCCATTTTGAACATGTGCGAGGCAACAGGCGACCAGCCGTGGGCCACAGAATTTTTTGATTTCCCCTCGCAAACTACCTCCGGCTCGGAGTATGAATTGTACAAGCCCACAAAAGATTCGCGGTCGGTGTCAAAACCATCCATTGTTTTATTGGCTGAATAGAATGCATAATGATTCCGGCGTTCGCGGTATTCGGTTTTGTGATAAATGGTTGATCCGTCGATCTCAACCTCTCCGGTGGAATAGTTTCGCTGGAAGTTGGTCATATCGTCCAATGCATTCCAAAGGTTCCATTCCACAAACGAAAACAGGGTGAATTTTTTTACTTCTGAAGAATTGTTTTTTAAATGAACACGATGAATTTCAGCCGGTTTTCCGGGCGGAACAAAATAGGTAACCGAAGCCGAAAGCTGGTTTTTTGTTCCCGAAATTTTGGTGTATCCCAGCCCGTGACGACATTCATAAGCATCAAGTTGGGTTTTTACAGGTTTCCATCCGGGTGACCAGGTGGTTTCACCTTCTTTTATATAAAAGTATTTTCCGTTATCATCAACCGGTACATTGTTGTACCTGAAGCGTGTTATTCTTCTGAACCGTGGATCCTTAAAAAAACTGTATCCGCCACCTGTGTTTGAAATCAGGCTGAAAAAGTCGTCATTTCCAAGGTAGTTGATCCATGGCCACGGGGTTTTCGGGTTGGTAATTACATATTCCCGGTTTGGATCGTCAAAATGTCCAAATTTCATTTTATTGCTTTTTGTCAGATTTAATACAAATGTAATTCTTATTGTAAATCTGACAAAAAGAAATTATGAATTAGTTTTCTGCAATAGAATTTAATGGGTTATTCCCGGCCAGTTGTCGGTTCGGAAGGGATTTGCCGGCAGTCCTTCTTTGTTGTACAGATTCACATCATCTGGATTATTGGCCCAACCATACCGGACGGCAGCAGGAGAATCAACTTCCTCCGAATAAACGACAACCGTGGTGCTATCCACCAACTCGGCTCTTGCCCAATGAAATTTTCTGTCAGAGCCTGCAATGGTAAATCCTTTTAAGTAACCGTATTTGTCTTTTACTTCCAGTCCCGAACCAGTTTCCGAGAAAGTGATAAAAGCTTTTCCGTCTTTAAAATCAGCCGCTTCAAACATGGGCCCCGAATTAACTACCTCTTTGTTGTATACAATTTTAAGCGCGTTCAGTGCGAGTCGTTTCCCTACATCCTGTTTGTTTTTTGGATGAATATTGCCGGCTTCTCCAATATCAATAGTAACCGCCATTCCTGTGTTTGGAAGCGATAACGTTTTGGTTTGGGCTTCGCGCAATTCGGCCCATTCACTTTCTGAAGGTGTTTCAACAGGCTGCATGTAGTTGGCCAGCGAAACAAAAAGAAAAGGAAAGTCTCCCTGATTCCAGTGGGCACGCCAGTCGTTAATCAGATTTGGAAAAACCCGTTGGTACTGTTTTGCCCGGCTTGCATTTGATTCTCCCTGATACCAGATAGCTCCCTTGATTCCGTAAGGAAGCAGCGGGTTTAGCATTCCGTTGAAGAGCAGTGTCGGGTAGGAGTTGGGGCCAATATTTACAGCCGAAACCGATGCTTTGGAGATTTTGAATTTCCAGTCTCCTGAAATATCTATTTTTTCATTTCCGATGGCGATAAACTGGTCATCCGGATTGCCCCAAATTCCCCCATTGCCACCTGTGTCGTCAACACGTACAACAATCATATTTTTCCCCGGTTGGATGTATTTTTTGTTGATGGTGTAAACCCGTTCTTCGTCGTATTTATTTTCGGTTTTTCCAATTTCAATTCCGTTGATAAAAGTGATATCCGAATCATCAATTTTTCCCAAATGAAGCGTGAGATTGCTTTTGGTCTGATCTTCCGTCAATTGAATTTCTTTTCTGTACCATCCAACCCCGTCAATGTCCATGTAGCCCTGGGCTTCCCAGTAGGTGGGAGTTTTGATGGTTTTCCAGTCGGCGTCGTTAAAACCGAGTGCCGACCATACCGGTTTTCCTTCCTCCATTCCCTTATCTTCAGTTGGAAGTTCGCCTCCCAGAATTTTTTTCACTTCTTCCAGTTTTTGTTCCTTGTATTTTTCAAGGTTCATTTGCTG
>JAFGDX010000341.1 GCA_016931875.1 Prolixibacteraceae bacterium | reverse complement strand
TTTTTAGTTTTTCAGGAAGTAACATTTTTGGACAGCAACAAACCAACGAGCGCGCAAAGTGGTTTACTGACGCGCGTTTTGGAATGTTTATCCATTGGGGCATTTACAGTGGTGCCGAAGGTTACTGGAAAGGCGAAAAGCTACGCAACGATAATGATTATGCCGAATGGATTTTTTACCGGAACAGGATTGAAAAAGAGGAATACCTCACTTTACTCGACCGTTTTGACTGGGATGAAATTGACCCGGAAGAATGGGTGATTCTGGCCAAAAAATCGGGGATGAAATATGTGACAATCACTGCCAAACACCACGATGGCTTTGGATTATGGGACAGCCAGGTGAGCCACTATGATTTGGGCGATTATACCAACCCAAAGCGCGATATTGTGAAAGAACTGGCCGATGCCTGCAAAAAACACGGGCTAAAACTGGGTTTGTATTATTCACACTGGGTTGACTGGGAACACGAATTTGGCTGGGATCATACCAAAGAAATTACCGGACTTTCACCGGATGACTACAATAAATACTGGCAGGAAAAAGTGATTCCGCAAATGCGCGAATTGCTTACCAATTACGGCGAAATCGGAATGATTTGGTTTGATATGTGGATTCATCATTCCGAATCAATCGTTTCAAAAGAACAATTACTTCAGTTAAAAAAACTCATTCGCGAATTGCAGCCAAACTGCCTGGTGAACTCGCGCCTCGGTCTTTCGGTTGAAGAAGATCCGGATGTGGATTTTAAAACGCTGGGCGATAACCAACTGGGCGATAAAAAAGAAAATTTTCCCTGGCAGTCGCCGGCAACAGTCGCTCACTCCTGGGGATTTCATGCTTCAGATACCCAGTGGAAATCAACCACCTCGCTGTTAAAGTCGCTGATTAACAATGTAAGTTTGAACGGCAATTTTATGCTGAATATCGGGCCGCGGGCAAACGGGAAAGTGCCTTTTGAAATTTCGCAGCGTATGCTCGAAATGGGAAATTGGCTCGAAGTAAACGGTGAATCGGTTTACGGAGCTGAAGCTTTTGATTTGCAAAAAGATCAGCACGACTGGGGTAAAATTACCTGCAGAAAAACGGCTTCGGGTGTGAAATTATATTTGCACGTTTTCAACTGGCCGTTGAACCAACAGCTTTTTGTAACCGGAATAAAAGAAAAACCTGAAAAAATTTACCTGCTGGCCGATAAACAAAAAATGCCTTTAATATTTACCTGGTCAGGTAGTTTCACCAAAATTGAATTGCCGGCACTGGAGCCCGATCCGTATGTTTCGGTAGTTGTGGTTGAATATGATAAAATGCCTGAAATACAAAACGGACTGGCTGCCAAAACCAATGGTGGCGGTTATTCCCTGACACCGGCAAATAGTTCAGATGCCGAACCTTTATTCACAATTCAAAAAAAGGAGAGGCGGGGAACCATTCCCGGGCATATCATTGTTTCGGAGCCTCAAATCCTGCACTGGAATATATATGTGGATGAGCCGGGCGAAAAATCAGTGGATATCTCCTACAGTTTTCAAAATGAAACAAAAGGGGCGGGCATAGAAATTAAAGCAGCCGGTAAAGTATTGCAACACCAGCTATTAAACACCGGTAAAACGGTGGGTGAACCAAATTCTGAATGGATTATTGATAATTACAAATCCAGCAGGATGGGAAAATTACTGTTTCCCGAAAAAGGCATGTATAATATTGAGCTGAAGATTTTTCCCAAACAAAAAGAAGCGGTTCATTTTCAGTGGGTTTGGATTGAATAGTTTTCCCTGGTATTGTCATTTTTGTTTGTGGTTCCTTACATACGATTTTGGTTATCAACAATTGTTAATAACGATGGTTGATACATAGTGGATATAAACGAGTGGTTTTATATTGACAAAGAATTAATAATTATTTAATTTTGATTCATCAGGTGAGCGATAAAAGGCTGCTCCGGAAGTGTGGAAACGGGAAAAGTTTCTTAGTTGAAACCGGAACCTTTCAAACCAACCTTCGGGATGGCACACGGAAAGAGCCGAAGTTTGAACTTGATAGTCTGGAAATCAAAGTTCAGTCAATCATCGAAGGAGTGCCAGACGTTCTTTTAAGATTGAGTCTTCAGGCAGGAGATGAAGCGATTTAGGTCGCAAAATCAAACTGCACAGCCAAAGGGATAAAACCCGGAAAGCTGATTAAAAAGTAAAATCCGAAAGGAAATTACAGGATACTGAGAGACACTTCGTCCAGGAAGGCAATCCGGAATGCCGAACGGAATATCTGAAAGTTTATGCCGTAGAAAGCTAAACCGGAAGATAAAGGGCTGGAACCAATTCGAAAGAAAAGGCAAAAGCCGGTCAAAATAACCGTAGCCTGGCATGAGAGGAAACTTCGGTTACCTCAAGTGAATGGGAACTATTCGTCAAAGTTTAGTTCCCATTTGTGTTTTATAAAACCCTGGTTTTTATTGGCTCCCTGCAAAAATATTCAGCTAAAATGTAATTGATTTTGAAACGATGTGCCGGTTTTGGTAATCGGTAAAAGTAACCGCCGTGATGGTTATTTTTTTAGTAGTTAAAGGAACCAGAATTTCACCTTCGCCATTTACAACCTGCAATGCTTTTAAATTTTCTGGCAGGTATTTTCCTTCCACTAAATCGCCGATAAAATAATCAACATTTTTTGTACCGTCGGAAAGCCGGGCAGTTACATAATAATGGTTGGCCGTTCTTGTTTTATTCAGAATTAAACCGGGGAGTTTTACGGGATTCCCCGACTGGTAAAATTCTTTTAATCCGGTGGCCGGCAACCCGTTTTTGTATTCATATTCAGCCTGCAATTTTCCATCGCTGTGGTACCGTTTACAAATGCCATCCAGCTGGTTGTCTTTGTAAGGTTGTTCTTTCCAAACCACAGGTTCTGCATTTCCGGTAACCGGGTAGTAGGTGTAGGCAATTCCGTTTCTTTTTCCGGCCAAATATGGAATTTCGGAATACAAACTGCCATGCTGGTAATATCTTTTTTGAATGCCGTGTTTGATATCGGTTCCTTTTACTACCGGTATTTCGTACTCAATAACATTGGGTGAATTTTTATAAGGTTTTTTTATGACTGAAATTCCATCAGGAACAGAATCCTTCTTTATCGTTTCCTTTTGAGGTTGATTGCAATTGAACAGCATGAAGGAAAGCAGGAAAGGAATTATGAATTTTGGTTTCATCGGTAATCAATTCGTTGATAGTTAAAATCTAAAGGTATAAAAGCCAGCATTGAATTCTTCACTTTTTGCGGAAAGTTTTACAAATAATAGTCAGGTTTTTAAATCCGCCCATTAATTTAACCTAATTTTGGCAGTTGTAAATATTCAATTTGATGCGAAGAAAAAAGGATGCCAGCGAAACGAACAAAAATTCAGGTGAAAGACTCGCCGGTTTTACTGTAACTGAAAACAGTACTTTATTACCATTTTTGATGGAAAAAATGCCTGATAAAAGCCGGAATAATTTAAAGTCGCTGTTGCGTTTTCAACAGGTTTTGGTCGATGGAATTTCTGTGTCACAATTTAATCACCCGCTGGTTGCAGGACAACGCATTGAAATTTCCAGCCAGCGAATGATGGTTCGAAATATAGATTTACCCTTTGAACTTATTTTTGAAGATGAGCATTTAGTTGTTGTTAACAAACCTGCGGGGCTTCTTTCAATAGCCACAAAAAAAGAAAAAAGAGAAACTCTCTACAGTTTTGTAAGTGATTATGTGAAGCTTCAAAATCAAAACAACAAAATTTTTATTGTTCACCGGCTCGATCGGGAGACTTCAGGAATTATGCTTTTTGCAAAAAATGAACAAATAAAAGTACAGCTTCAGGAAGCGTGGAAAGAGATGAAGGCTGAAAGAACTTACATCGCGCTGGTTGAAGGGAAAGTAAATGAAAAGGAGGGGGTGGTTTCATCTTTTCTTTTTGAAGATAATAATTTCCGGATGCATTCGTCGCAAAACCAGTCAAAAGGACAAAAGGCAGTGACTCATTTTTCTGTTTTGAAATCAAACAATTCCTGGTCGCTTCTGAAAATAAATCTCGAAACCGGAAGAAAAAATCAGATTCGCGTGCACATGCAGGATATGGGTCACAGTATTGCCGGCGATAAAAAATACGGTGCAACCACCAATCCAATCAACCGCCTTGGATTGCATGCCCAGAAATTGTCGTTTCAGCATCCGGCTACTAACCAAATACTGACCTTCGAATCGAAGATTCCCCGAATATTCAAAAAAGTATTGTGAGAATTACTGTTTTAACGCCGCCTTTGTAAAAATATATTCCGGAATTTCCTGGTTGAATTTTATGCCTGTTATTTTGAATTCGGTTCCGTCGCCCTGTTTGAGCATATCTTTGTAAACCACGGTGGCGGGAAACCAGCGTCCGTCCAATTTTTGCACATCACTCATGGTAGAACGTTTCAACAACTGGCCGCTTTTGGCAAACAACTCTTCTTTTAACGGGATGTACCGTTCTGTGTCAACCCAAACTTTACGCGTGGCATAAGCAACATCGTCCACCTTTGCGGTAAGTTCCAGAATCCAGGTTTTTCGCCCGTCAATTTCTTCTTCTCCGGTTACTTCTGCATTATAAACATCCTGAAGTTTCCGGTCGTCCATCATATCTTCGTACGAAAGGTCGGAACCCATCACCGACTGCCGCAACATGTGTCCTGAAATCTGGATGGTTCGGTCGGTGGAAGGGGAATAAATCCACAACTGATCTTCCAGTTTCAGCATCTTTGTTCCCTGTTCGCGGGCGGGTGATAAATATTCAGTATATGATTTTTTATCTCCCACAGAATAGGTTTTTGAAGTGATGGTACGGCTGTTTCGTTTGCCGTGAATGGTCATCGACGATTCAAAAATCCGGTTTTCCGACGACATGTTTTTATCCACCCTGTCCAGTATTTCCCTGGCATCGGGTTGTGCGAAAATCAGTGTCGTCATAAATATCAAAAAAGATGTTATTATCGGTTTCATTTTTAATTTTTTTTACGTTTCTTTTCTCACTACGCACTACTCTAATCTCTTATTTTATTTATGCTTCCAGTTCTTTAAACAGTTGAGCGGTTTTTCGTTTGTAAATTCCAATACCGGCAAGCATGGTTCCCAGCACGGTTGAGATTAAACCGGGTATTAATCCGAGGTAGTAATCCACCGGAGTAATTCTCGCGCGAATGGTGGATGGCATCATCAGCGCTCCACCCTGCATCATCCCTGAAATATCGATTCCGTAGGTTTGAATCAGCCAGGCAAAAAAGAGTCCGAAAATGGTACCAACCACGGTTCCTGCCATTCCTATAAAAACCGATTCGAGAATCAGTGTCCGGTACACATGGCCTTTTTCCTCGCCCATTGCCAGTCTGACGCCAAATTCGCCGTATCTTCTCAATCCTCCCAGCAGGCCGGCATTCCAAAGAACCAGCGCCATGGCAAAAATAAATATGGCCGAAATGTAAACTGTCCATCCTTTTGTGAGGGCAACATACTGCCCCATACTTCCCTGCTGGCTTAAACTCCGCATTACCGGAGCATATTCGTCGTTATTGTTTTCGTATTTTTTGTTGAATGATTTTGCAATTTGGAGGGCTTCATCATCGTCGTACAGGCCGTCGGTCAGAAATCCAATCAGTTCGCCGGCGGCATTTTGCATATCGAGTGCATTCCGGGCGTCTTCCAAATCAGTAATGATGGCGCCCCGGTCGAGTGCTTCAGCGCCAAAAGCAACGGTTCCGGCAACTTTGAAATTGTACATGCTCATGCTGCCGTTCATGGTAGAGCCAATAAGTGTCACTTCATCCCCCGGATTAACGCCGAGTTTTTGTGAAAACATTTCGCTCAGCAGTGCTTCTCCGGGGTGTTGAATCAGATTTCCGCGTACCAGCGCTTTTTTTATATCCAGCCGTTCGGCTTCTCCGCTGTTTCCTGAAAGAAAATCGATTCCCAACCCCATGGCCGGGCCTTGTGCTTTTGTTTCGCCGTTTTCATCGGGAGCATCCACCAGCCCGCCAAACTGAATGCGCGGAGTCCACTTAATTTCCGGGTATTCATTATTCAACTCAGTAATTAATTTATCCACATCAAGTAGCGCCAAATCATTTGGAATTTGGTTCATGTTTTCAGCATAAGATTTGGTCATTACTTTTAAATGACCGTGTGTGAAGCGGGCGTTTAATTCAATGGTGTCGCCCATAAAACCGGTAATGTAAGCGTGCATTAATACCGTTAGCATTACCCCAATTGAAACAACAATAATTGGTAACCGGCTGCGGCTTTTGTCGCGGATTAATCCTTTTAAAAGAAATTTTATCATTGTAATTTCCCCCTTAACGCTTCTGTTGGATTCATTTTTGCAATTTTTCTTGAAGGCCAGTAACTTACTGCCGTGGTTACCAGCACAATAATTAGCACTGTTGAAATTACGAGGCCGGCACTGTAAACCGGGTAGAGGGTTTGTGCCATGGCCATTCCAAATTCGCTGGCTTCAATGGGCATGGTCCAGCCGGCATTGGCCTGCCAAATGAGAAACGGCATTCCGTAAACCGCTGAAACAACAGCCGCAAGAATGGAATGCATGGCTCCTTCAACTGTAAATAAACCAACTACTTCTTGGCGTGTGTACCCAAGTGCAATGTAGGTGCCAATTTCTTTTTGTCTTCTGAAAATAGAAAGAACCTGTGTGTCGAAAATAGCCAGCATGGCCAGCAGCAGCAAAATGGCATAAAATATTGACTGCCCTACGGTTTTGGTTTGAATGAGTTCATCTACCGATTGGGTCAGTGTTGCAGTGTTTTTATATATCCAGCCTGCAATTTCAGGTCGTTCAGGTTGTTCTTCCCGAAATGTGAGAATGGTAGCTTCTCCCTGCAGTCCCATCATTTCCTGAAGTTTGTTTAGCGGAATATAAATTTTTCCGGCGTCAACTGATGGTACATTACACGAAAAAACAGCGGTAATAACAACATCGGTGGCATCAAACATTCCGTTTTTATTTCGCCAGCGGATGGTAACGTAATCTCCTGCTTTCAATTTGAGGTTTCTGGATTCAACAGAACCAATGATAGCAGGAATCGCCGAAGTGACAGTGTCCAGCTTTCCGGTTGGCAGCATAAATATATTCTGATGCGGATTTATACCCACAATGGCAACAGACTGCATTCGTCCCTGCGGATAAATGGTGCCGCTTGCAATCAGCGACGGAACAACCTCTCCGTTTTTAATTTCGTCGTTTAAACTTGATGGAATTTCAGCATGACTTTCAGTGAGTGTAAACGGATCATACGGATCGTAATTTTCGTGCCAGTATTGTCCACCACCAATTTCCCAGTTTTTCATGTCGGTTTTCGCCTGATGATCCCAACCTACCATTACCCCTTTCATCCAGATAATTACCACAAACGAAAACGACAATACAATCACATTCAGCCAGGTTCTTAGTCCGGCTCCAATAAGGTTACGGTATGCCAGTTTTAATGCAGTTTTCATTTTTAATCAATTTTATTCGTGGAAATTTCGTCTTTGTCTACATTTCCGTCTTTCAAAAAAATTTTCCGGCGGAGGTAGCTGATTACTTTTTCGTCGTGTGTAGCGAACAAAAAAGTAGTTTTTAGTTCCCGGTTCAGTTTTTCCATGGTTTGCAGAATATTGTGCGAGTTGGCTGCATCGAGGTTTGCCGTGGGTTCGTCGGCTAAAACGATCGATGGCTTTTTTACCATGGCACGGGCAATGGCAACCCGCTGGCATTCTCCACCCGAAAGTTGCGGCGGTTTCGATTTCACTTTGTCGGTCAAACCAACCCATTCCAGGGCTTCCATCACCATCTTTTTTCGTTCAGCAGCCGAATAATTTAATAGAAGCAGCGGGAATTCAACATTTTCAAAAACATTGTGAACAGCGAGCAGATTGTAACTCTGAAAAATAAAACCCAGTTCTTCCTTTCGCAGTTTGGCGGCTTCTTTTGCCGTGAGTTGTCCGATTGACAGCCCCAAAACTTTCGCTTCTCCCGACGAAGGTACATCAAGTGAGCCAACAATATTCAGCAACGTGGTTTTGCCCGAACCACTGGGCCCGACCAATCCAGCAAATTCCCCTTCACCAAATGTAAGATTGATGCCTTTCAAAGCGGTAAACTTCGATTTCCCCATCGGAAACGATTTGGTGAGTTGTTCAATTTTGATAATCGATGCGTTTTCCATTGTTTAATTGTTCTTTTATGGTTTTTTAATTCTTGCATTTCCGAAGAACGGTGATCGTATTATTTCGGATGAAATTTTTCCGGATAATTTGTAAGTTTCCAATTCAGTAAAATATTTAACAAAACTCAT